>NZ_JAVRHI010000139.1:0-8624 GCF_034105845.1 Streptomyces sp. CRN 30
CACCAACGAGTTCATCAACTCCATCCGCGACGGCAAGGGCGACAGCTTCCGCAAGCGGTACCGGGAGATGGACATCCTGCTCGTCGACGACATCCAGTTCCTCGCGGACAAGGAGTCGACGCAGGAGGAGTTCTTCCACACCTTCAACACGCTCCACAACGCCAACAAGCAGATCGTGCTCTCCAGCGACCGGCCGCCCAAGCAGCTCGTCACGCTGGAGGACCGGCTGCGCAACCGGTTCGAGTGGGGTCTGATCACCGACGTCCAGCCGCCCGAGCTGGAGACGCGGATCGCGATCCTCCGCAAGAAGGCGGTGCAGGAGCAGCTCAACGCCCCGCCGGAGGTACTGGAGTTCATCGCCTCGCGGATCTCGCGCAACATCCGCGAGCTGGAGGGCGCGCTGATCCGGGTGACGGCGTTCGCGTCGCTCAACCGGCAGCCGGTCGACCTGGGCCTCACCGAGATCGTTCTGAAGGACCTGATCCCCGGCGGCGACGACTCGGCCCCGGAGATCACCTCCACGGCCATCATGAGCGCCACCGCCGACTACTTCGGGCTCACCGTCGAGGACCTGTGCGGCACCTCGCGCGGGCGCGCGCTGGTGACGGCCCGGCAGATCGCCATGTACCTCTGCCGCGAGCTGACGGACCTCTCGCTGCCGAAGATCGGCGCACTGTTCGGCGGCCGCGACCACACCACGGTCATGCACGCGGACCGCAAGATCCGCAATCTGATGGCCGAGCGGCGCTCGATCTACAACCAGGTCACCGAGCTGACCAACCGCATCAAGAACGGCTGACAACGGCCCTCGTACGCCGTGCTGTCAGCAGCCCCCGTACGACGTTCTGGGCGCCCTCCGGAGGAGATCCGGGCGGCGCCCTTCGTCGTGTCGCGCCGTGTCGCGCCGTCCCGGGAGCCGACCTCCGTCGCGCGGTGTTCGAATCCAGCCCCGGGTTACGGCCTCCCTCCACAGATTCGGTGACTTTCTTCCGTCCACACCTTGGGGACCGGGAAGTTGTCCCGATCCTGTCCACAGGCCCGCCCGGTGAGGGATCATCAAGCCAGGTCAGTCGCCTGTGGATTCGTGGACGAACGATCTCCACAGCCTGTGGACGAAATCTCTGTCCACAGGCTGTGCACGGAGTTGTCCACCGGCAACCCACAGGCCAGGGCCGCTTGTCCCCAGCGAAACCCGGCTTCTCCACACCGCTGTCCACTGTTCGGCAACGCGGCGCACCTCCTCACCGCTGCGAGTGAAAGCCGTCACATCAAGGTGCCGGATTGGGCTGTGGGAAAGCTGGGTAAACCTGGGGACGGCGCTGGGGAGAAGTCGCCTCTCCCTGTGCACGGAGTGTGCAGAACTTTCTGTTCTCCACAGCGGGGCCCGGTTGTCCACCGGCTCCGCCCACAGGGTCCGTGGACAAAATCTTGGGTCTGACCTGCGAAAACGGGGTTATCCACCGTATCCACAGGCCCTACTACTACCAACGACTAGAGAGAGCTGGGAACTCGTTTCGAAGCGGGACCTGTGCACAACTCGCTCTCTCGAGCCCGACCGCCCCTCGTCACGACTTGACCCCGAAGGGCACCTACTGTCAGTGCCGTGCGTCAGACTGGTCCCCGGTGTCCTGCTCCTCCCAGGGGCTGACGACACCGGGTCAGACGACTGAGGCGAAGCAGGGCGAGCAGCGCCGGCAACAGCAGGAGGCGGCAACAGTGAAGATCCGGGTGGAACGCGACGTACTCGCGGAGGCAGTGGCCTGGGCGGCACGCAGCCTCCCGGCCCGTCCGCCGGCGCCGGTCCTCGCGGGCCTGCTGCTGAAGGCCGAGGAGGGGCAGCTGAGCCTGTCCAGCTTCGACTACGAGGTCTCGGCGAAGGTGTCGGTGGACGCGGAGGTCGACGAGGAGGGCACGGTGCTCGTCTCCGGCCGCCTGCTCGCCGACATCTCCCGCGCCCTCCCCAACCGGCCGGTGGAGATTTCCACAGACGGTGTACGGGCGACGGTGGTCTGCGGTTCGTCGCGGTTCACGCTCCACACCCTGCCGGTGGAGGAGTACCCGGCGCTCCCGCAGATGCCGAACGCCACGGGCACGGTCCCCGGCGAGGTCTTCGCGTCGGCGGTCCAGCAGGTCGCCATCGCCGCGGGCCGCGACGACACGCTGCCCGTCCTCACCGGTGTGCGCATCGAGATCGAGGGCGACACGGTGACGCTGGCCTCCACCGACCGCTACCGGTTCGCGGTGCGGGAGTTCCTGTGGAAGCCGGAGAACCCGGAGGTCTCCGCGGTCGCCCTGGTGCCCGCCAAGACGCTCCAGGACACCGCCAAGGCGCTCACCAGCGGCGACCAGGTGATCCTGGCGCTGTCGGGCTCCGGCGCGGGCGAGGGCCTGATCGGTGTCGAGGGCGCGGGCCGCCGGACGACGACCCGGCTCCTGGAGGGCGACCTCCCGAAGTACAAGACGCTCTTCCCGACCGAGTTCAACAGCGTCGCGGTGATCGAGACCGCCCCCTTCGTGGAGGCCGTCAAGCGCGTCGCCCTGGTCGCCGAGCGGAACACCCCGGTGCGGCTCAGCTTCGAGCAGGGCGTGCTGATCCTGGAGGCCGGTTCCAGCGACGACGCACAGGCTGTGGAAAGGGTCGACGCCCAGCTGGACGGCGACGACATCTCGATCGCCTTCAACCCGACGTTCCTGCTGGAGGGCCTGAGCGCCATCGGCTCCCCCGTGGCCCAGCTCTCCTTCACGACGTCCACCAAGCCGGCGCTGCTCAGCGGCAGGCCGGCGGTGGACGCCGAGGCGGACGAGGCGTACAAGTACCTGATCATGCCGGTGCGCCTGAGCGGCTGAGCTTGCCCTACCGGGGGCGGACCGTCCACAGCCGGTGGACGAAGTCCCAGGTGGGCGTACGGATGAGCGCGTATGCCCACAGCTGTGCGGGGGCGTCCGGGTTTAGGCTCGGACGCCGGTGCGCAAGCGCCTGACACGCCACAGCTACCTAAGGAACGCAACTGATGGAGCTCGGTCTCGTCGGCCTCGGCAAGATGGGCGGCAACATGCGCGAGCGGATACGCCGCGCGGGCCACACCGTCGTCGGATTCGACCGCAATCCGGACCTCGCCGACGTCCACAGCCTGGAAGAGCTTGTGGGCAAGCTCTCGGGTCCCCGGGTGGTCTGGGTGATGGTGCCGGCCGGCGCCGCCACCCAGTCGACCATCGACGAGCTGGCCGGGCTGCTGGAGCCCGGTGACGTCGTGGTGGACGGCGGGAACTCCCGCTGGACGGACGACGAGAAGCACGCCGAGGAACTGGCCGCCAAGGGCATCGGCTTCGTCGACTGCGGCGTCTCCGGCGGCGTCTGGGGCCTGGAGAACGGCTATGCGCTGATGTACGGCGGTGACGCCGAGAACGTCGCCAAGGTGCAGCCGGTCTTCGACGCCCTCAAGCCCGAGGGCGACTTCGGCTCCGTGCACGCCGGCAAGGTCGGCGCGGGCCACTTCGCGAAGATGGTCCACAACGGCATCGAGTACGCGATGATGCAGGCCTACGCCGAGGGCTGGGAGCTCCTGGAGAAGGTCGACTCCGTGACCGACGTCCGTGAGGTGTTCCGCTCCTGGCAGGAGGGCACGGTCATCCGGTCCTGGCTGCTGGACCTCACGGTCAACGCCCTGGACCAGGACGAGCACCTGGAGGGGCTCCGCGGTTTCGCCGCGGACTCCGGTGAGGGACGCTGGACGGTGGAGGCCGCGATCGACCACGCGGTGCCGCTGCCGGCGATCACCGCGTCGCTGTTCGCGCGGTTCTCCTCCCGGCAGGAGGACTCGCCGCAGATGAAGATGATCGCCGCGCTGCGCAACCAGTTCGGCGGGCACGCGGTCGAGCAGAAGAAGTAAGCGGGACCCGAAGGGTGGAGGTCGGCGAACGACCATGCACGTCACGCATCTGTCGCTGGCCGACTTCCGCTCGTACGCCCGGGTCGAGGTACCGCTGGACCCGGGCGTCACCGCCTTCGTCGGCCCCAACGGCCAGGGCAAGACCAACCTGGTCGAGGCCGTCGGCTATCTCGCGACCCTCGGCAGCCACCGCGTCTCCTCGGACGCGCCCCTGGTCCGCATGGGAGCCGACCGGGCCGTGATCCGGGCGCAGGTCCGGCAGGGCGAGCGACAGCAGCTGATCGAGCTGGAACTGAACCCGGGCCGCGCCAACCGTGCCCGCGTCAACCGGTCCTCGCAGGTCAGACCCCGTGACGTACTGGGCATCGTACGGACCGTGCTGTTCGCGCCGGAGGATCTCGCGCTGGTGAAGGGCGATCCCGGGGAGCGGCGGCGGTTCCTCGACGAGCTGATCACCGCCCGTTCGCCGCGCATGGCCGGGGTGCGGTCCGACTACGACCGCGTCCTCAAGCAGCGCAACACCCTGCTGAAGTCGGCCGCGCTGGCCCGCCGGCACGGCGGCCGGGCCATGGACCTGTCCACCCTGGACGTCTGGGACCAGCACTTGGCGCGCGCGGGCGCGGAGCTGCTCGCCCAGCGTCTGGACCTGATCGCGACGCTCCAGCCGCTGGCCGACAAGGCGTACGAGCAGCTGGCGCCCGGCGGTGGCCCGGTAGTGCTGGAGTACAGGCCGTCGGCGCCCGGCGAGGCACACGCGCGCGAGGAGCTGTTCGAACAGCTGATGGGGGCGCTCGCGGAGGCGCGCAAGCAGGAGATCGAGCGGGGCGTCACGCTCGTGGGCCCGCACCGCGACGACCTGCTGCTGAGGCTCGGCCAACTGCCCGCCAAGGGGTACGCGTCGCACGGCGAGTCCTGGTCGTACGCGCTGGCGCTGCGGCTGGCCTCGTACGATCTGCTGCGCGCGGAGGGCAACGAGCCGGTGCTGGTGCTGGACGACGTCTTCGCCGAGCTGGACGCGCGCCGCCGGGAGCGGCTGGCGGAGCTGGTGGCGCCGGGCGAGCAGGTGCTGGTGACGGCGGCGGTCGACGACGACGTGCCGCATGTGCTGGCGGGGGCCCGGTTCGCGGTGGCGGACGGGACGGTGGAGCGCGTATGACCACGGACGGTTCCGCGCCGGGGAACGGCTCCGCGCCGAAGAAGGCCCCCGAGCCGTCCGGCGTCGATCTCGCGCGCGTGGCGCTGCGGGCGGCGAAGGAGGCGGCACGCGCGCGTGGGGAGGCGGCGCAGCAGAAGAAGCAGGCGCGGCGCGGCGGCGGTCTGCGCTCCGGCGCGCACGCCGACGGGCGCGACCCCATGGCGCTCGGGTCGGCGATCAACCGGCTGATCACCGAGCGGGGCTGGGAGACGCCGGCCGCGGTGGGCGGGGTGATGGGCCGCTGGCCGCAGATCGTCGGCGAGGACGTCGCCAAGCACTGTGTGCCGGAGCGGTACGACGAGGACGAGCGGGTGCTGTCGGTGCGCTGCGACTCGACGGCGTGGGCGACGAACCTGCGGCTGCTGGCGCCGACCCTGGTGGCCCGGCTCAACGAGGACCTGGGGCACGGTTCGGTCCGTGTGATCAAGGTGCAGGGGCCGGGTGGTCCGGCGCGCCGGTACGGTCCGCTGAAGGCTCCCGGGTCCATGGGGCCCGGTGACACGTACGGATGACCCGTCCCTTTAGTTCCTTTTGTCACCTCCCATCTCAGAGGTGATTGACATCACATCATTGGGTGTCGGCGGAGGTTTCGAACCGTCGATGCCCCTCTTGTCGTACAACCGCACGCGGTTGCGAATCGCGACCTGACTCCGAAGTAGCCAAGGGTTGACGGCCGGAAGCGCTGAGTGCCTCCGTGAGCCTCTTGGAGCCCCCTTCCGTATATCGGGAGTCGGGAGCGGATGGTTCAGGGCGGCACATGCGGACTCAGGTACCGGCAAACCCCCATCAGTGTCAGTGCTACCGGTAGAATGGAAGACAATCCCGCCCCAGTCGTGGGGACCGCCCGGGAAAAGCTGAGCAACGCTGATCAAGGCTTACCAACGCAACATGCCGCAGCCGCTCCGGCAACCTGCCGACGAGCCCGGCTCGTGCTGTGCCAGAAAGGGCGCTTCGTGGCCGATTCCGGCAACCCCAACGAGAACAACCCGTCCACCGACACCGGCGTCCCCGACGCGGTGAGCCCCGCGCACGGCGAGGGCTCGACCTCGTACGACGCCAGTGCCATCACCGTGCTGGAGGGCCTGGACGCGGTCCGCAAGCGACCGGGTATGTACATCGGCTCGACCGGCGAGCGGGGACTGCACCACCTCGTGCAGGAGGTCGTCGACAACTCCGTCGACGAGGCGCTGGCCGGCCACGCGGACACCATCGACGTCACGATCCTCGCCGACGGCGGCGTGCGCGTCGTCGACAACGGCCGCGGCATCCCGGTGGGCATCGTCCCCTCCGAGGGCAAGCCCGCCGTCGAGGTCGTACTGACCGTGCTGCACGCGGGCGGCAAGTTCGGCGGCGGCGGCTACGCGGTCTCCGGCGGTCTGCACGGCGTGGGCGTCTCCGTCGTCAACGCGCTCTCCACGAAGGTCGCCGTGGAGGTCAGGACCGACGGCTACCGCTGGACGCAGGACTACAAGCTGGGTGTCGCCACGGCGCCGCTCGCCCGGCACGAGGCCACCGAGGAGACCGGCACTTCGGTCACCTTCTGGGCCGACGGCGACATCTTCGAGACCACCGACTACTCCTTCGAGACGCTCTCCCGGCGCTTCCAGGAGATGGCCTTCCTCAACAAGGGCCTGAAGATCAACCTCACCGACGAGCGGGAGTCGGCGAAGGCCACCGCCGGCGCGGACGAGGCGGGCGAGGACGAGAAGCACGAGGTCAAGACCGTCTCGTACCACTACGAGGGCGGCATCGTCGACTTCGTGAAGTACCTCAACTCCCGCAAGGGAGAAGTGGTGCACCCCACCGTGATCGACCTGGAGGCCGAGGACAAGGACAAGCTCCTGTCCCTGGAGGTCGCCATGCAGTGGAACGGCGGCTACACCGAGGGCGTGTACTCCTTCGCCAACATCATCCACACCCACGAGGGCGGTACGCACGAAGAGGGCTTCCGCTCCGCGCTGACCTCGCTGATCAACAAGTACGCGCGCGACAAGAAGCTGCTCCGTGACAAGGACGACAACCTCACGGGCGACGACATCCGCGAGGGTCTGACGGCGATCATCTCGGTGAAGCTGAGCGAGCCGCAGTTCGAGGGCCAGACCAAGACCAAGCTGGGCAACACCGAGGTGAAGACCTTCGTGCAGCGCGTGGTCTACGAGCACCTGGCGGACTGGCTGGACCGCAACCCGGTCGAGGCCGCGGACATCATCCGCAAGGGCATCCAGGCGGCCACCGCGCGCGTGGCGGCCCGCAAGGCCCGCGACCTCACCCGCCGCAAGGGCCTGCTGGAGTCGGCGTCCCTGCCGGGCAAGCTCTCCGACTGCCAGTCGAACGACCCGATCAAGTGCGAGATCTTCATCGTCGAGGGTGACTCCGCCGGCGGTTCGGCCAAGTCCGGCCGGAACCCGCAGTACCAGGCGATCCTCCCGATCCGCGGCAAGATCCTCAACGTCGAGAAGGCGCGCATCGACCGCATCCTGCAGAACCAGGAGATCCAGGCGATGATCTCCGCGTTCGGCACGGGCGTGCACGAGGACTTCGACATCGCCAAGCTCCGCTATCACAAGATCATCCTGATGGCGGACGCCGACGTCGACGGGCAGCACATCAACACCCTGCTGCTGACGTTCCTCTTCCGCTTCATGCGTCCGCTGGTCGAGGCCGGGCACGTCTTCCTGTCCCGCCCGCCGCTCTACAAGATCAAGTGGGGCCGGGACGACTTCGAGTACGCGTACTCCGACCGCGAGCGCGACGCGCTGATCGAGATGGGCCGCCAGGCCGGCAAGCGCATCAAGGACGACTCGGTGCAGCGCTTCAAGGGCCTCGGCGAGATGAACGCCGAGGAACTGCGCATCACCACCATGGACCAGGAGCACCGCGTCCTCGGCCAGGTCACCCTCGACGACGCCGCGCAGGCCGACGACCTCTTCTCGGTCCTCATGGGCGAGGACGTCGAGGCACGGCGCCAGTTCATCCAGCGCAACGCCAAGGACGTCCGCTTCCTCGACATCTGAGTCGGTCTCAGCTGACCGCTTCAGAAAGGACTCTCACCAGCAATGACCGACGAGAACACGCCCGTCCAGCCCGAAGAGGACGGCCCCGCGCTGCGCGTCGAGCCCGTCGGGCTCGAGACGGAGATGCAGCGCTCCTACCTCGACTACGCGATGTCCGTCATCGTCTCGCGTGCGCTGCCGGACGTCCGGGACGGCCTCAAGCCCGTCCACCGCCGCGTCCTGTACGCCATGTACGACGGCGGGTACCGCCCCGAGCGCGGCTTCTACAAGTGCGCCCGCGTCGTCGGCGACGTCATGGGCAACTACCACCCGCACGGCGACTCCTCCATCTACGACGCCCTGGTCCGCCTCGCGCAGCCCTGGGCGATGCGGATGCCGCTCGTCGACTCCAACGGCAACTTCGGCTCGCCGGGCAACGACCCGGCGGCGGCCATGCGCTACACCGAGTGCAAGATGGCGCCGCTGTCGATGGAGATGGTCCGCGACATCGACGAGGAGACCGTCGACTTCACGGACAACTACGAC
>NZ_JAVRHI010000140.1:0-6836 GCF_034105845.1 Streptomyces sp. CRN 30
CAGGCCCATCTTCTCCAGGTCGAGGACGGAGTCGATGGCCTCCTTCGCCAGGATCTCGGCGGCGTCCTGGTCGACCAGGTAGTCACCGCCCTTGACCGTGTCGAAGGTGTGCCACTCCCAGTTGTCCTCCTCCACGTTGGCGAGCGCGGCGGCCATGCCGCCCTGCGCCGCGCCCGTGTGGGACCGGGTGGGGTAGAGCTTCGTCAGGACGGCCGTGCGGCTGCGCTTGGTCGCCTCGATGGCGGCCCGCATACCGGCGCCACCGGCGCCGACGATGACGGTGTCGTACTTGTGTACCTTCATGGAATTCGCAGCCCCGTGCCTAGCGGATGTTCGGGTCGAAGGTGAAGATCACCAGCGTGCCCAGCAGGATGGTGAACACCGTGGCGGTGTACAGCAGGCCCTTGAGCCACAGGCGCGTGTTCGGGCGCTCCGCGTAGTCGTTGATGACCGTGCGCAGGCCGTTCGCGCCGTGCAGCATCGCCAGCCACAGCATCAGCAGATCCCAGACCTGCCAGAACGGGGACGCCCAGCGGCCCGCCACGAAGGCGAAACCGATCTTGGAGACGCCGCCGTCCAGCACGAGCTGGATGAGCAGGTGGCCGAGGACGAGGACGACGAGCACGATGCCGGACAGGCGCATGAAGAGCCAGCCGTACATCTCGAAGTTGCCGCGGGTGGACTTCGGCGACTTCTTGGTGCGCTTGCGCGGGGGCTCGATCAGCGGGGCCGGGCTGTCGACCGTGTAGACCGAGGCGCCCTCCACGGGACCGACGCCGGAGGCGGTGGAGTCAGTAACAGACATGCGCGTCAGCTCCCGAACAGTTCACGAGCGGCGTGGCCGAGGACGGGGTACAGGGCCCCGATCATCAGGACGACCCACACGACGACGACGGACCAGAGCATCTGCTTCTGGTAGCGAGCGCCCTTGACCCAGAAGTCGACTGCGATGACGCGCAGACCGTTGAGCGCGTGGAAGAGGATGGCGGCGACGAGGCCGTACTCCAGCAGCGCGACGATCGGCGACTTGTACGTGGCCACGACCTTGTCGTAGGCCTCGGGGGAGACACGCACGAGAGCGGTGTCCAGCACGTGTACGAACAGGAAGAAGAAAATGAGGACGCCGGTGACTCGGTGAGCCACCCAGGACCACATTCCTTCCCGGCCGCGGTACAGCGTTCCAGCCGGCACGGAAGTTTCCTCCGAAAGCGGGGATTGGGGCCGCGCCGGCTTCTCTGTCGGTCGGGCCCGGCCGGGTACGGTCCACCGGCCCCCAGCATCGTAGCGACGGTTGCCTCCGGCGCTTACAGCGGGCCTACCGGTGTGATCAAAGTTGCACGCAACGGAGTACCCCCCGGGGGGTTCGAGTCGTATGCCGGGTACGGGTGTGTTGTGGTCGTTCGCGCCGTTCCCCGCGCCCCTACGCACCCCTGAAGGGTGCTTTCGCGCCTTTACAGGGCGCGTTCCAGGCGGCCTCGCGCCAGGTTGCGGAGTTCCTCCGCCGCCACCTGGCGTTCGTCCTCCGGATCGTTGGTCAATCGTGACCGGATGGCTTCCAGGACGCGGTCCAGGACCTCGCTCGCGGGGAGGGCGTCCAGGCAGATGACGAACGTGTGTCCGAAGCGGGCCTCGTACGCGGCGGTCGCCGCGCCCAGCGCGGTATGGGCGGCGGCGTACGCGTCCGGCGGCAGCCGGGGCGGCGGCTCCGCCGCGAGCGCCTCCGCCAGATCGCCCGCCGTCAGGTCGTACGACGCCTCGTCGGCCGCCGCGAGGAGGGCGGGGAGGTCCGGGTAGGGCCGGTGGGCGGCGATGCTGCGGGCCCAGCGGCTGCTGTGCAGGCAGGGGAGGAGGAGGCGGACGGCCTCCTCGGCGGGCGCGGTGTTGAAGTCACGCAGAGTTGTCCCGGTGGCACGGGTTTGGGGCGGTACGGGTATGGCCACCCGGCCGGGAGAATCTGGAAGACGGTGCGCAGGCAGCGTGGGTCCTTGTGCGTCACGTATGTGTCGGCAGGGAATTCTGTGAGTGCCGTGGCGGCCACGTTAGCGAGTGAGGGCATGACATGTCCGAGCGATGCCCGAATTTCACCCGAACGGGAGAGTTTCGGAACATGTGGTGGACGTTCGGCGTCCCCGCCGGCCGTAGGTTGGCGTCGTGAGTCAGCACGGACGCCGGTCACCGGCGACGCGGAGAGCGGCGCGAAGAGCGGAGCAGCGAGCGACGCGGCGGGCGGCGCAGAAGGCGAAGCAGCGGGCGGTGATCGCCGGTACGGCGGTCGTCGCGGTGGGCGTGGGCATCGGGGTGTGGGCCACCGACGGCGACGGGCCCTCCTCGGCGGGTGCCGCAGCCGCGGCCTCGTCCTCCGCAGCCAGTGCCTCGCCGAGCCGCTCCTACGCCCTGTCGAAGGAACCGCGGACCGTACCGGCCGTCCGCGACCACACCGCGGAGCGCGGACCGGGCTGGAAGCCCGACGACGCGCACCGGGTCGTCGTCTCCGACGCCGCCCTCGCCGACGAGGGCAAGCTGATAGCCGACGAGCTGGGGCTGACGTACGCGGGCGAGAAGGACGACGAGAACTCCGGCGACCTGCGGCTGGAGAAGAAGGGCGACGGCGGCGCCGACGGGTCGTACACCATGACCGTCCGCGACGGGCGGGTCACCGTCAGCGCGCCGACCGAGACCGGCGTCTTCTACGGCACACGGACCCTGAAGCAGGCGGTCGCGGCGGACGGCGCGGCGCCGGAGGGCGTCGTGAAGGACGCCCCCGCCAAGGAGCGGCGCGGGTTCATGCTGGACATCGCCCGCAAGCACTACTCCGCCGACTGGCTCAAGGACCGGATACGCGAGATCGGCGACCTGAAGTACAACGAACTGGGGCTGCACTTCTCCGACGACCAGGGCTTCCGCATCGAGTCGTCCTCGCACCCGGAGATCGTCTCCAGCGACCACCTGACCAAGGCGCAGGTCAAGGAGATCGTCGAGCTGGCCGGGCAGCGGCACATCACCGTCGTTCCCGAGATCGACTCGCCCGGTCACCTCGGCGCCGTGATCGAGGCCCATCCCGACCTCCAGCTGCGCAACGCGCAAGGCGCGGCCACCGAGGGCGCGATCGACATATCCAAGTCCGGGTCCGCCGAGATCGTCGACGACCTGATCACGGAGTACGCGGACATCTTCCCGGGCGGCCAGTTCCACCTCGGCGGCGACGAGTACCAGGCGCTGACCGTCTCCGACCCCGAGACCTCCTATCCGCAGCTCGCCTCCGCCGCCCGCGAGAAGTACGGCTCCGGGGCCACCGTCGAGGACCTCACCGCCGGCTGGCTCAACGACCGGGCCGCCACCGCGCAGAAGAGCGACCGCACCCCGCGCGCCTGGAACGACGGCTTCTTCAAGGACAGCGACCCCGCCGCCTCCGACGACCTCCTCGTCGCCTACTGGACCGGCAAGGAGATCGGCGCCCGGCAGCCCGCCGAGTACCTCGCCGAGGGCCGCGACGTCATCAACTACAACGACGAGTTCCTCTACTACGTGCTCGGCCAGCCGCAGACCTTCGTCTACCCGACCGGCGAGCGGATCTACGAGCAGTGGACACCGCGCGTGATCCGCGGCACCTCGCCGGTCGACGCCGAGTACGACGACCAGATACTCGGCGGCTCCTTCGCCGTCTGGGGCGACTATCCGAATGCCCAGACCGAGGCCCAGGTCGCGGACGGCATCCGGCTGCCGCTGGCGGCGACCGTCCAGAAGCTCTGGGACGCCGGTGAACCGGAGCTGTCCTGGAAGGAGTTCCGCGCCCTCGCCGACGAGGTCGACTGACGGACGCGGGGGACGCGGGGGAGGCGGGGAGGATCGTCGCGGCCGCGGAGCGGGCAGATGTGTGGTGATGTCTGTGTGGTGATGTCCGGGCGGGCCGTACAGGACGGCCCTTCCGGCGGACCGGGGGGAGCCGGGACATGGGCTACTGGGGGTACCTCGTCGTGGGACGCGCCGAGCGGCCGCTCGCCGAGCTGGACGCGCTGCCCGGCGCCGAGGACGGCATGACGCTCCTCGCGTCCGCCCCGGACGGCTGGCAGGTCTGGGAGTACCCCGGCGGCTCCACCGACGTCGGCAGCATGAACGACCTGGCCGGGCAGACCGGCGCGCCCGCGCTCTTCGGGTACGTCATGGACAGCGCCTGCGTCGTGCTGGAGGCGGCGGCGCCCGGCAGCGGGGCGTGGACGACCTGCCTGGCGCGGGAGGCGATGGCCGGCTACCTGGACGCGGGAAGCGACGGGCTGACGCTGGAGGACTACTTCCTGGAGCCGCCGGACGCCGCGGGGCGCGCCGTCGCCTGGGCCGCGGAGGCGGGGCGCGCGGCGAGCGAGGCGGAACTGCTCGACATCCTGACGGCCACGCCCGACGCCTCGAACGGTGGCGCCGAGTACCTGTTCCGCCGGCTCCTCGACCGGCTGGGCGTCATGCCCCTGTGACCCGGCCCGCCGATCCGCTCCCCTGACCCGCACCCCACGCCGACACCGTCCCCGCACACCGTTCCCGCACACCACCCCCGCACAACGCCCCCGCACAACGCCCCCGTTCCCACACGCCTGTGACACTTCGGTGAAGCCCGACGCTGATGACCGTGGGGAGGAAAGACACGGCTGTGACGGCCGTGCGCACCGGGCGGGCTCAGCGGGGCACGTCCGCCACTCGGCACGGACGAGGACGGGTCTTGGGCCAGGAAGGGGAACGCCGCCGCGCGGACGCCTACGACGACGAGCTGGGCGTGGCCGTGGCACGGGCCCAGGAGGGCGACGAGGCGGCCTTCGCGGTCGCGTACCGGATCGTGCAGCCCGGCCTCCTCGGCTATGTGCGCGGACTGGTCGGCGACGAGGCCGAGGACGTCGCGTCGGACGCCTGGCTGGAGATAGCCCGCGACCTCGGCCGGTTCCGCGGGGACGGCGCGGGGTTCCGCGGCTGGACCGCGACCATCGCCCGGCACCGCGCCCTGGACCATCTGCGGCGGCTGCGGGCCCGGCCCCGCCCCTCGGCGCTGGAGCAGGACGTACTGGAACTGCCCGGCCCGCACTCCACCCCCGACCAGGCCCTGGAGTCCCTCTCCACCGCCGCCGCCCTCGACCTGGTCCGCGGACTGCCCCGGGACCAGGCGGAGGCGGTGCTGCTGCGGGTCGTCGTCGGCCTCGACGGCCCCGCCGCCGCGCGCGTCCTCGGCAAGCGGCCGGGCGCCGTGCGGACCGCGGCCTACCGCGGGCTGAGGCGGCTCGCCGAGCAGCTCGGCGTAGACGGTGTGACGGACGAGCCGCCGCGCACGCTGGGGGAGTCGACATGAAGCACGGCACGGTGGACAGCGGGAGCGGCGACGTACATGGGTGAACGACACGCGGGCCCGGACCCCGCCCCCGGAGCACCGGCCACCGGCCTGGAGGAACTGCTCGCCGCCGCCCTGCGCCCGGCCGGGGCCGCCGCCGGGCCCGGCGCCGACGACGAGTCGCGGGCGGTGGCCGCGTTCCGCGACGCCCGGGACACCGGCGCCCACCGCGACGGCCGCACCCGCCGGCGCGACGACTGGCGGCCCGAGGGCGAGAGGTGAACGGACGGGTGCCACGACAACGGCCGGGGCCGCCACCCCCCACAGGAGAGGCCCCGGCCGTCGCGTGGTACGGACCGCGCGGCGGCCCGTACTACCTACTGCGTCAAGGCTGCGTTTTCTGTCACACCTCCCTGCGTCACGGGTTAGTTGCGTCTTGTACGGCCAGCAGAGAGGCCATGGACGGGGACCGGTTTCACGACGTAACGTGCCTTTCGCGCCGGAGTGCGGAGGGCGGTGCCCCCGTCCCGAGCTGCGGTAGACCGCCGCAACCACCCATGGAGAATCAGGCGCAGGGAGAGGCGCGCGCGGTGCTGGGGGACGACGCGGAGCTGACCGCCGCCGTACGTGCGGCACAGGACGGGGACGAGGCCGCGTTCCGCACGGTGTACCGGGCGGTGCACCCGCGGCTGCTCGGCTACGTACGGACGCTCGTCGGCGAGGCCGACGCCGAGGACGTCGCCTCCGAGTCCTGGCTCCAGATCGCCCGGGACCTGCACCGGTTCGACGGCGACGCCGACCGGTTCCGCGGCTGGGCCGCCCGGATCGCCCGCAACCGCGCCCTCGACCACATACGCATGCGCGGGCGCAGACCGGTGACGGGCGGCGACGAGGCGGAGCTGACCGGCCGGCCCGCCGCGTCGGACACCGCCGGGGAGGCCATCGAGGCGCTCGCCACGGGCAGTACGCTCTCCCTGATCGCCCGCCTGCCGCAGGACCAGGCCGAGGCCGTCGTCCTGCGGGTGGTGATGGGGCTGGACGCCAAGACGGCGGCCAGGACGCTGGGCAAACGGCCGGGAGCCGTCCGCACCGCGGCGCACCGCGGACTGAAGCGGCTCGCCGAACTGCTCGGCGGCGATCCGGAGTCGGTGACCGAGCTCCGTGCCCTGCCCGCCCAGCGAGAACCGCGCGACGCCGCGGTGACGTCCGCGACTGTGACGCATACGCGGGCGCGGACGCAGAAGGACATGTGATGGCCGACAAGCAGGGCAGGTGGCTGGAGCGCGAAACGGCGGAGCTGCTGCTGCGCGGGGAGTCGCCCGAGACGTCCGACCCCGTGGTCCGGGCCCGCGCCGAACGCCTGGCCGCGTCCCTCGGGAAGCTCGCCGCGCCCACCCCGCTGACCGGTGAGGAACTTCCCGGTGAGGCCGCCGCGCTGGCCGCGTTCCGCGCGGCGCGCGCCGAACGGACGGCGGAGCGGACGGCGGAGCGGGCTGGAACGGCCGCGGGCGGCCCGGTGACGGAGACGGCC
>NZ_JAVRHI010000141.1:0-11768 GCF_034105845.1 Streptomyces sp. CRN 30
GGTGTCCGTCCTCGGAACGGCGCGCAGCTGTCATTCCCAGAGGTTCCCGGTGTCGACGCGCGCCGTCCACTGCGGGCGGACACCCCCACCCCACCCCCTCACCACCGCACGCGCCTGACGACAACACCCCGATGCGGCCACATCCCGATGTCGCCAGATCCCAATGTCGGCCACATGCCAATGCGGCCTCATCCCAATGCGTCCCACAGACCCGACGGGCCTCTGCGTCCCGCCACCCGCGCACAGCCCCGCCGCCGCGATCCGCGGCTCCGCGCCGTGATCCGCGCGGGCAGCGATGCCGCCCCCCCTCCGCGGGCAGCGATGCCGCCCCCCTCCGCGGGCAGTCGTGCCGCCTGGGGCGGCACGGGTGGGCGCGGCGGCACCCCGTAAGCGCCGGGCCGCGTGACCCACCCCCGCCTCAGCCTCGGTGCCGGGCCGCGTGGCCCACCCCGCCTCAGCCTCAATGCCGGGCCGCGTGGCCCACCCCGCTCCAGCCCCGGCGCCAAGCCACGTTGCGCACACGGCTGTGCAACACCCCGCCCGTCCAGAACCCGACGCAAGTCATATCGACCGCATGTCGCGAGGCGCCAGCCGCGGAGCGATCCGCCCCGGCACGCACCCGCTCAACAGCACCAGCCGAGCCGCCCGATGCCGCTGCCCGGCATAAGGCTCCAGCAGTCGCAGCATCTCCGCGTCGTCGGCCGACCGGTCACCCCCCAGCGCCCATCCCACGATCCCCGGCAGATGCAGATCCCCTACCGTCACCGCGTCCGGCGCCCCATGACTGCGCTGGACGACCTCCGCCGAGGTCCACGGACCGACCCCCGTCACCGCCTCCAGCCGCGCCTGCGCCACCGCCGGCTCCATCCCGGCCGCCTCCTCCATCCGGGAGGCGACCCGTACGGTCCGCAGGATCGTCGACGCCCGCTTGTCGTCGACGCCCGCCCGGTGCCACTCCCAGGACGGGATCAGCGCCCACGTCTGCGGCACCGGCATCACGTACATCCCGGCCGGCGCCGGCCCAGGCGCCGGTTCGCCGAACTTCCGTACGAGCAGCCGCCACGCCCGGTACGCCTCGGTCGCCGTGACCTTCTGTTCCAGGATCGACGGGATCAACGACTCCAGCACCAGCCCGCTGCTCACCAGCCGCAGCCCCGGCAGCCGGTGCCGCGTCACCGCCAGCAGCCGGTGCCGCGGCACGAACGCCGCCGGGTCGTCGTCCGCGCCGAGCATCCGCGGCAGGCGGTCGAGGAGCCATTCCGCGCCCGGCCCCCACGCCTCGCCCCGTACCTCGCCGTTCCGGGAGGTGACCCGCAGCGTGCCGGGGCCGACGGGGGTCAGGGAGGCCCGCCACACCGACCCGTCCGGCAGCGCCTTGAACGTGGGGTCGCCCGGCCCGCGCCGCAGCGGCCCGAGCACCAGGCTCACGTCGAGAGGCCCGTCGGGGACCCAGACCCGGGCCCGGCCGGGCGCGTGCGCCTGCGCGGGCACACCCGCGGACCCGCCGCGCACCGTCGTACGCGTGGGGCGCTGAGCGAAACGTCCTGCCACGGGTGGGGTCCTTGAGAGAGGAGAGGTCCCTACGAGGGTAGGCGCTCGCGCGGAACCGTCACCGCACCTCGATGAAGGAGCCCGCGTCCCGGTCCGGGCGGGGACGCGGTTCCTCCGCGGGGTGGCCGACCGCGACCGCCCCCATCGGGTCCCACTCCGCGGGCAGCCCGAGGACCTCCCGTACGACGTCCCGGCAGAACATTGTCGAGGACACCCACGCGGAGCCGAGCCGCTCACCGGCCAGCGCCACGAGGAGGTTCTGCACGCCCGCGCCCGTCGCGACCACGAACATCTCCCGCTCGGCCCCGTCCCGCCGGGTGTCCCCGTAGGTGTGCGAACCGTCCATGACCAGGCAGGGGACGACGAGGTAGGGCGCGTTGCGCAGGACGTCGCCGCGGCGGACGCGCTTGGCGATCGACTCCTCCGGCTTGCCGTCCCGGCGGAGGTCCTCGATCCACGCGTCCCGCATCGCGTCCAGGAGCCGGGTGCGGGACTCCGGCGATTCGAGGAGGACGAACCGCCAGGGGGTGGTGTGGTGCGGGGCGGGGGCGGTGACCGCCGCGGCCACCGCGCGGCGGACCGCGCCGCCATCGACGGGCTCGTCGGTGAACGCCCGTACGGTACGGCGCTGGGTGACCGCCTGCCGTACCGCCTCCGAGGTGCCCAGCCGGAACATGTCGTCGCGCGCGCCCCGCACCATGGTCCGGGCCCCTTCGCCGTCGTCCTCGGTCAGTGTGTGTGCCAGGCCGCGGACCACGGCGACGGGCAGCCCGGCGGACTTGCCCTTCACCAGGTCGCCCGCGGCGGCGAGCTCGTCCGCGGTGGCGACGACGGTCGCGCCGAGCGGATTGCCGTGGCCGTCCTTGCCGCCGCGCAGGTCGTCCAGGACCCGGACGCCGGCCGCGCCGATCGCCACGTCCGTCAGACCCGCCCGCCAGGGACGGCCGAAGGTGTCGGTGACGACGACGCCCACGTCCACGCCGAGGACGCCGCGCAGTCCGTCGCGTATGAGGCGGGCCGAGGCGTCCGGGTCCTCGGGGAGGAGCAGGACCGTACCGGCGGGCGTGTTCGACGCGTCGACGCCGGCGGCCGCCATGACCAGGCCCTGTCGGTTCTCCACGATGCGCAGCGCGCCGCGCCGGGCGACCACCCGGACCGTCTCCGCGTCGATCGCGGCCTCCCGGTCGTCGGCCTGGACGACCCGGCCCTCCGCCTTGGAGACGATCTTCGAGGTGACCAGGAGCACGTCGCCGTCGGCCAGTCCCGGCTCGGCGGCGGCGATCAGCTCGGCCAGGTCGTCGCCCTGCCGCACCTCCGGCAGGCCGGGCACCGCCCAGACCCGGTAACCGTCCCCGCTCAAGCCGCCCGCACCTCCTCGGCCAGCGCCAGCGCCTCCCGGGCCATCTGGGCCGTCGCCTCCGGGTCGGTCATCATCAGCGGCACCGCGCGGCAGACGATGCCCGCCGCCTTCACGCGCGTGACGGACTCGGCGTCGACCGTGTCGACCAGCCAGCCGTCCAGCAGTCCGGAGCCGTAGTGCTCGGCGACCGCCGCCGCCGTGGACTCCACGCCGACCGCCGCGAGCACCTTGTCGGCCATGCCGCGCACCGGCGCGTCGCCGACGATGGGGGACAGTCCGATCACCGGTACGCCCGCCTCCGCGATCGCCTCCCGGATGCCGGGCACGGCGAGGATCGTGCCGATGGAGACGACCGGGTTGGACGGCGGGAAGAGGACGACGTCGGCCTCGGCGATGGCCTCCAGGACGCCCGGCGCGGGCTTGGCCTGCTCGGCGCCGACCGGCACGATCGCCTCGGCGGGGATCGAGGCGCGCAGCCGGACCCAGTACTCCTGGAAGTGGACGGCCTTGCGCTCGCCGCCGATCTCCACGGCGACGTGGGTCTCCACGCGGTCGTCGGACATCGGCAGCAGGCGTACACCGGGCTGCCAGCGGTCGCAGAGGGCCTCGGTCACCGCGCTGAGCGGATAGCCGGCGGTGATCATCTGGGTGCGCACGATGTGCGTGGCGAAGTCCCGGTCGCCCAGGCCGAACCACTCGGGCCCGGCGCCGTACGCCGCGAGTTCCTCCTTGAGGTGGAAGGTCTCGTCTCCCCGGCCCCAGCCCTGTTCCTCGTTGATGCCGCCGCCGAGCGTGTACATCACCGTGTCGAGGTCCGGGCAGACCTTCAGCCCGAAGAGATGGATGTCGTCCCCGGTGTTGCCGACGACCGTGATCTCCGCGTCCGGCGCGGCCAGCTTCAGACCGCGCAGGAACCGGGCACCACCGATGCCGCCTGCCAGAACCACAATGCGCATGGACCCAGTCTCGCAGGCGGGTACGACAGTGCGTCAGGCAGTCGTCGGCGCGGACGGGTTCCGAGCGGGGGTCGTGGTGGACGCGCACCGCGCGGAGTGCATCGGCATCTCCGTCAGACCGGGGCTGTAGATGTGCAGGCTGACCGCCGGCTCCAACGTGTCGTTGATCACCTCGTGCGCGTAGCCCGGCGCGAACACCCGCTGGGAACCGGGGCGCAACGCGCGCGTGGCGCGCGGGGTGCGCTCGGTCAGCGTGCCGGTGAGGACGGTCAGGACGCCGGACGAGGGGCCGTGGTCGTGGAGGCCGCTGCCCTGTCCGGGCACCCAGGACAGCAGCCACACCTCGTAGCCGGGTCCGGTGCGCAGCCGGTGGTACCAGCGCGAGACGGCGTCGTAGCGGACGAGGTGTTCCCACTGGGAACGGTCGGCGGCGATCGACCGGGCCAGCCCGGCGAACTCGGCCACCGTGGCCGGGTGCTCGCGCGGCGGCTGCATGAGGTGCGGTACTTCGAGGATGTCGCCGGCGATCTGGAGGTCGCTGTCGCTGTTCATGGGGTGCGGTGGTTCCTCGGCGGAGAGTGCGGAAGCGTGCGGCGGACGGCGGGTGCGCCGTGGCGTCCACCCGGGTCGCGGGGGAGGACGGGCAGCCGTGCCCTGGTCAGGCGGGGAATCGCGGGCCGGGTCGCGTGAACCCGGAGGTCGGCCGGAGCGGGCTCGCTCAACAGCAGGAACAGCGACAGCTACAGCGAGCGTGGGCAGCACCGAGGGACCCGGCGCGGCGGGTCGAGGTGAGTGCCAAGTTCGCGAGCATGCCCACTAGGACAGCGGCTCACACCTGCACTGTCAACTCGACGCCCGAAATGTGGGACTTGTTTCACCTCATCCGGTTCACCTGAAAGATGAAAGGTTTGCTCACGGGGCTCTCGGGACACATGGCGCACAAGCCGGGCGCACAACCCCCGTTGCGATCTCGTGATCCGAATGTGATCAGACTCGCTTCGGCGCGTGTGTCGGAACGAGATCGATTGCCGGGGCGTCCTTCTCCATAAGGGATCTGACGGGGACCCGTGTGGCGGAGTGACCCTTCGGGCCCTGTCGGTGTGTCAAGGTTTAAGGCGATTTGAACACTTTCCGCTTTGCCTTGGTTCCGCAGAGTGAATAAGGGGCCCAATAGCAGATCTCGGCTTGACTCGCCCGGAGCAGCACACTTGTAATTTCACTCGTGTCGTTCAGCCGTAATCGGTAACGGCTACATCACGGGGACGCGAAGACAGACGAGGGGCGCACATGACCGAGACGGTGCAGCAACTGCTGGTCGACGACGCGGACGAGGAACTCGGCTGGCAGGAGCGCGCGCTGTGCGCCCAGACCGACCCCGAGTCCTTCTTCCCCGAGAAGGGCGGCTCCACCCGGGAGGCCAAGAAGGTCTGCCTCGCCTGCGAGGTCCGTTCCGAGTGCCTCGAATACGCCCTCGCCAACGACGAGCGATTCGGCATCTGGGGCGGCCTCTCCGAGCGGGAGCGCCGCCGGCTGAAGAAGGCCGCCGTCTGAGAACGGCCGCGGTCACGGCGCCGTGAGACGCCTATGAGCGCAGTACAACCGGGCATAGCGAGACGAACGGCCCGTCGCGGGTGGGTTGTCCACAGGCGGCGGGCCGTCCTCATGCCCAGCCGATAGTGTGGGCGCTCGTCCGAGACGCCCCGCCCTTTTCACCAGGCGCCGGCGTCCACCGCAGTCCACCGAACCGGGGCCCGTACCTCGATGTCCGTGCACAGCCACACGGCAGCCCACGACACCGCTGCCACACCTGAGTTCCCGCGTCATGTGGTGACCGCGGTCCTCGTCTCCCACGACGGCGCCCGCTGGCTGCCCGACGCGCTGTCCGGCCTGCTCGGCCAGGAGCGGCCCGTGCAGTACGCCGTCGCCGCCGACACCGGAAGCGCCGACGCGTCCGCCCAGTTGGTCACCGAGGCCCTCGGTGACGACCGCGTCCTGCACCTCGCCCGCCGCACCGGCTTCGGCCAGGCCGTCGAGGAGGCCACGCGCACCGCGCCCCTCCTCACCCCGGACGACCTGCCGTACCTGAAGCGGCCCAGCGGCTGGGACCCCGTCACGCGCAGCTGGCGCGACGACGCCTACGACCTGCCGGACCTTCCCCACGGCGAACCCGTCCAGTGGCTCTGGCTGCTGCACGACGACTGCGCTCCCGAACCCGACGCCCTCGCCCAGCTGCTCCAGGTCGTGGAGAACGAGCACGAGCTGGGCCGCGAGGACGTCGCCGTCGTCGGCCCCAAGCTCCGCGGCTGGTACGACCGGCGGCAGTTGCTGGAGGTCGGCGTCTCCATCGCCAACTCCGGCCGCCGCTGGACCGGCATCGACCGGCGTGAGCAGGACCAGGGACAGCACGACCACGTCCGGACCGTGCTGTCCGTCTCCACCGCCGGAATGCTGGTCCGCCGGGACGTCTTCGACGCGCTCGGCGGCTTCGACCGGCGACTGCCGCTCATGCGCGACGACGTCGACCTGTGCTGGCGCGCCCACGCGGCCGGACACCGCGTCCTCATCGCCCCCGAGGCGGTCGTCCGCCACGCGGAGGCCGCCTCCCGCGAGCGCCGCACCGTCGACTGCGCGGGCCGCACCACCGCCTCCCCGCACAAGGTCGACAAGGCCGGCGCCGTCCACACCCTGCTCGTCAACACCCGCACGGCCGCCCTGCCCTGGACGCTGTTCCGCATCGTCCTCGGCACGGTCCTGCGCACCTTCGCCTACCTCGTCGGCAAGGTGCCCGGCCAGGCCCTCGACGAGATCCGCGGCCTGCTGAGCGTGGTGCTGCGCCCCGAGCGCGTCCTCGCCGGACGCCGCGTCCGGGGCCGCCCGCAGATCGAGAAGGACGAACTGCGCCCGCTCTTCCCGCCACCGGGCGCCACCGTCCGCGCCACGGTCGAACAGGCCGCCGGCAGCCTCTTCGGCAGCTCCGACGCCGAGGTGGCCTCCGGCGCCGGACGGCACGGCGGCGCCGTGGAGTCCGGACCCGGCGGCGACGACGCCGACTTCCTGGAGATCGAGCAGTTCGCGCGCCTCAAGCGCATCGCCCGCAGACCCGGCCCGGTCCTCTTCCTGGTGCTGCTGCTCGTCTCCCTCGCCGCCTGCCGCGCCCTCCTGAGCGGCGGCGCGCTGGCCGGCGGTGCCCTGCTGCCCGCTCCCGACGGCGCCGGCGACCTGTGGTCGCGGTACGCCGACGCCTGGCACGCGGTCGGCGCCGGCGGCACCGCCTCCGCACCGCCCTACCTCGCGATCGTCGCCACGCTCGCCTCCGTGCTGCTCGGCTCGACCGGCCTCGCCGTCACCCTGCTGCTGGTCTGCTCGGTCCCGCTGGCCGGCGTCACCGCGTACTTCGCCTCCCGGCCGCTCGTCACCTCCCGCCTGCTGCGCGCCTGGGCGGCCGTCGTCTACGCCTTCCTGCCCGCCGCCACCGGCGCCCTCGCCGGCGGCCGCATCGGCACCGCGGTCCTCGCCGTCCTGCTGCCCCTGATCGCCCGCGCGGGCGTCGCGGCGGCCGGCCTGACCCGGCAGGACGGCCGCGGCACCTGGCGCGCCACCTGGGCCTACGCCCTGCTGCTGACGATCACCACCGCCTTCACCCCGATCGTGTGGCCCCTCGCGCTGCTCCTCGGCGTCGGCGTCCTGGCGCTGCGGCGGAGCGAGATCACCGCCTACGGCCTGCGTTTCCTCGCCCAGCTCGGCACCCCCCTGCTGATCCTGGCGCCCTGGTCGCTGTCGCTGCTGCCGTTCGGCTTCTTCGGGGAAGCCGGCCTGGAGTACGGCGCGTCGGCCGCCTCCGCCCTCGACCTGCTGGGCATCAGCCCCGGCGGTCCGGGCACGGTCGGCGGACTGCTGCTCATCGGCATCGTGCTGGCAGCCCTCGCCGCCCTGCTCCGCTCCGAGCGGCAACTGGGCATCCGTACGGCCTGGGTGGCCGCCCTCGCCGGACTGCTCTTCGCCGTCCTGTCCAACGGCTCCGCCTGGGCCGGACCCGCGACCCTCGTCTACGGCGTCGCCCTCCTCTCCGCCGCCCTCCTCGGCGCGGACGGGGCACGCTCGCGGGTGGCCGAGCAGAGCTTCGGCTGGCGCCAGCCCGTCGCCGTACTGATCGCGCTGGCCTCCGCCGTCGGACCGCTGATCGCCGCCGCCGGCTGGGTCCTCGGCGGCGCCGACGGCCCGCTGGAGCGCCGCGACCCGGTGCAGGTGCCCGCGTTCGTCGCCGAGGAGAGCGGCGGCCGCGACCAGGCCCGCACCCTCGTCCTCGACAGCGACTCCGCCGCCCACGTCCGCTACACCCTGGTCCGCGGCTCCGGCGCCCGCCTCGGCGACGCCGAACTGGCCGCGGCCGACGGCGCGAACAGCACGCTCGGCAAGGTCGTCGCCAACCTCGTCGCCGGTTCGGGTGCGGACCAGGCCGACCAGCTCGGCGGCTTCGCCGTGCGCTACGTCCTCGTCCACAAGGGCGCGCCGCGCGAGGTCACCCGGGTCCTGGACGCCACCCCCGGACTGAGCCGCCTCAGCCAGCAGGACGGCAGCGGCCTGTGGCGGATCGACCGGGAGGTCGCCCGCGCCACCGTCGTCACCGAGTCCGGTACGCCCGAACCCGTCGCCGCCGGACCCGTGGACATCCACACCACGGTGAAGCCCGGTACCGAGGGCCGCGTCCTGCGCCTCGCCGACACCGCCGACGAGGGCTGGACCGCCACCCTGGACGGCAAGCCGCTGACCCGCACCACGGTCGACGGCTGGGCGCAGGGCTTCGAACTCCCCGCCGCCGGCGGCAGGCTCGACGTCACCTACGACGCACCCTTCACCCACACCGCCTGGCTGTGGCTCCAGGGCCTGCTCGCCGTCGTCCTCGTCGTCCTCGCACTGCCCGGCCGGCGCCGTGACGTCGACGACGACCTGCCCGAGGAGCCGGACGTCCCCGCCGAGGCCGCCGCCGGAGAGGGCCGCCGCGCCCGCCGCCTGCGCGCCCAGGCGGAGGCCGAGGCGGCCGAGGCGGAGACGGAACAACCGGCCGACGCCCCGCACCCCGAGGGGGAGCAGCCCCCCGCCGAGCCCGTGGCCGTCCCCCGGCAGCAGTCCTACGACGACTGGCCGCAGGACCCGGCCCAGGGCACCTACGACGCCTACGGCACGCAGGAGCAGTACGCCCCCGACGGCTACGGCCAGGTGCCCCAGCCCTACCCGGCGGGCACCTACCAGGACGGCCAGTACGCGCAAGGGGAGTACCAGGGCGGCCAGTACGACCCGTACGCCTACGGCGGTCAGCACGCCCCGGAGACGTACGACCAGGGCTACGGCCAGGGCTACGCGCAGGAATACGGACAGCAGTACGACCCGGCCTACGACCCGCAGGGCTACGAGACGCAGGTCGACCCGGCCCAGCACCCGCACCCGCGAGGCACGGGCAGTGAGCGTCCCGACGGGAGCCAGCAGTGAACCGCACCACCCTGTCCCTGATCGCCGCGGTGGCCGCGCTCGGCGCCGTCACCGGCTTCGCGATGGTCACCACCCCGGAGACCACCGGCACCACCGCCACCGGGACGGCCGCCCTGCGCCCCGTCGAGCGCACCGGCCTGGTCTGCCCGGCGCCCAGCACCTCCGACCTGGCCGAGACGGCGTACACGTCCTTCACCCCCGTCACCGAGGGCGCCGAGAGCGACGGCGAGGCGGAGCTGACGGCGGCCGGTGAGAAGACCGGGAAGGCCGGCGAGAAGGACGAGGCCGTACTGAAGCCGGAGAAGCCCGGCACCCCGGCCACCGGCGACACCTCCGGTGGTGAGGCGCCCGCGCTGATCGGCACGGCGGAGGGGAAGTTCGCGCCCGGCTGGACCGTCCAGCAGACCACCGAGGTGGCCGCCGGCACCGGCCGTGGCCTCCTCGGCGTCAACTGCACCGCACCGGACACCGAGTTCTGGTTCCCCGGCGCCAGCGCGGACCCCGGCCGCACCGACTACGTGCACCTGACCAACCCCGACGACTCCGCCGCCGTGGTCGACATCGAGCTGTACGGCGCGGACGGCGAACTGGAGTCGGCGGTGGGCGAGGGCATCACGGTCAAGCCGCACGCGAGCGAGGCGGTCCTGCTGTCCACCCTCACCGAGGCCAAGGAGTCCGACCTCACCGTCCACGTCGGCGTCCGCAGCGGCCGGGTCGGCGCCGCCGTGCAGGCCCTCCACGCCAAGCTGGGCGGCGACTGGCTGGCCGCCTCCACCGACCCGGCGGGCAGCCTGGTCGTGCCGGGCATCCCCGAGGACGCCGAGGACGTACGGCTGGTGCTGTTCACCCCCGGTGACACGGACGCCGACGTCAAGGTGCAACTGGCCTCGCCGTCCGCGCTGATCTCCCCCGCCGGGCACGAGACGGTCCGGGTGAAGGCGGGCACGACGACGGCCGTCGACCTCGCCGACGTGACCCGCGGCGAGGCCGGCTCACTGGTGCTGACGCCCACCGGCCGGTCCGTCCCGATCGTCGCGGCGGTGCGCGTGGTGCGCGGCAAGAACTCCGGCCAGGAGACGGCGTTCATCCCCGCCACCCGTGCGATCGACACCCGCGCGACGGCCGTCGACAACCGCGCCAAGGGCACGACCCTCTCCGTGACGGCCCCCGAGAGCGACGCGAAGATCAAGGTCACGGCGTCCGCGGGCAGCGAGGGCGGCACGGAGGCGACGGAGACGTTCACCATCAAGAAGGGCACCACCCAGAACGTCGAGGCGCCGGTCCCCGACGGCCTGAAGGGCACGTACGCGCTGACGGTCGAGCCGGTCTCGGGCGGCCCGGTCTACGCCTCCCGCACGCTGACGGCGACCGAGGACGGCGTCTCGGCCTTCACCGTGCAGACCCTGCCGGACGACCGGGGCACGGTGTCGGTGCCCGAGGCGGAGGAGGACCTGTCGCTCCTCCAGGAGTGACGACGCCGACGGGGTGGGCCGGGGGAGGGCAGGGGCGCGCGCATCGGCGCGTCAGTCCTCCCCGTACCGCGGGTCGACCGTCTCCGGTGTCAGCCCCAGCAGGTCGGCGACCTGCTCGACGACGACCTCGTGGACGAGCATCGCCCGCTCGTCCCGCCCCTTGGTGCGGATCTCGACCGGCCGCCGGTACACCACGACCCGCGCCCGCCGGCCGTCCCGCGAGGACACCGTGCGGCCGAGCGGCACCGTCTCGTCGCTCCAGACGTCCCCGGCCTCGTCCGGCCGCGGCACGTCGAGCACGAGGAAATCGATGTCGGCCAGTTGCGGCCAGCGCCGTTCCAGCCGCTCCACGGAGTCCTGCACGAGATCCGCGAACACCTCCGCGCGGCTCGCCGCGAGCGGCACCTGCGGCGGCGCGATCGGGCCGCGCATGCCCCGGCCGTGGCGGTCACGGCGGCGGGGAGCGGTAGCGGCGTCACGGGGTGTCACGGGGTTGTCCATCACTGGTGAAGGGTAGTCCCCGCGGGGTCCGCGCGCCGGGCTCCACACCGGATACGGCGACCCGCGCAGCACCTCGTGCCGCCGGTCCCGGCAGAACCGTTCCGGCCAAGGTGGGGCTCGATTCCATATCTCTCCGGGGCCCCGGAAGCGGGGGTGATTGGTGGGGTTTGTGTGGGATCATGGCTGGTTCCCGTCCCGCCCGTCCTGCCGGGGAGCGGTGTCCGCGCAGGTCAGCGAGGTGGGTCGGAAGGGGCGTGTGGGGCGTTCCACACCGCGACACGGTGGAGTGACCTGGTGGGCAGTCGTCGCGGCCCGCTCAAGAGTGCGGTACCGTCCAACGTCGTGAGCCCTGTACGTCGCTGTTCGCGCACCGCTTGCGGCCGTCCCGCCGTAGCGACGCTGACGTACGTCTACGCCGACTCGACCGCGGTCCTCGGCCCG
>NZ_JAVRHI010000142.1:0-6711 GCF_034105845.1 Streptomyces sp. CRN 30
CAAGACCTACTTGGTGCTGAAGGTCGCCCAGGGCGACCTGACGGTACGTGTGCCAGCGGACAATGCGGAGTTCGTCGGCGTGCGTGATGTGGTCGGTCAGGACGGGCTGGACCGGGTCTTCGAGGTGCTGCGCGCGCCGTATGCCGAGGAGCCCACGAACTGGTCGCGTCGCTACAAGGCAAACCTGGAGAAGCTCGCCTCCGGTGACGTCATCAAGGTCGCGGAAGTCGTGCGTGACCTGTGGCGCCGGGAGCGTGAGCGCGGACTCTCCGCAGGTGAGAAGCGGATGCTCGCCAAGGCGCGCCAGATCCTGGTGAGCGAGCTCGCCCTCGCGGAGAACACGAACGAGGACAAGGCCGAGGCCCTGCTCGACGAGGTGCTCGCGTCCTGACGCAGCAGGCGGAGATCCGCTCAGCGCACTGAAATGCCGCGGTGCCCGATGACGCACAGAGCAGTCGCCGGGCGCTGCGGCATGTTCGTACCCCTGCGCCGGAAGCCACCGCCTGTCGGCGCTCCCCCGGCGGACCGGCCACGCACACCCACCCCGTCCGCTCCCCACTCGGCCGCCGGAGCCGCGCCGCGGTGCCCGCGCCCCCGAGGACTGGCCGATACTGACGTGCCGGGCCCGGGCAGCCTGCTCGACCAGGTGTCACGGAAGGGCCCGGTCGAGGCTCGCGCCCGGCACTTCCCCGAGATCGGCACGGAAGACCGAGCGCGGGGCACCTCCAGGCCATACCCACGCGCACCGAGTACACAAACCTGACAGGAACCGATGTCCGACGAAACGCGCCCTTCGCCGTCAAGGGCCTGTACGGCAGCCGTGATTCCGGCCGCGGGCCGGGGCGTGCGCCTCGGCCCCGGGGCCCCGAAGGCGCTGCGCGCGCTCAACGGCACCCCCATGCTGATCCACGCGGTACGCGCCATGGCCGCGTCCCGCTCCGTCTCCCTGGTGATAGTGGTGGCCCCGCCCGACGGCGCCGCCGAGGTCAAGAGCCTGCTCGACGCCCACACCCTGCTGCCCGGCTCCAGCCCCGGAGGAGGCACCGACTTCCTCGTCGTGCCCGGCGGTGACACCCGCCAGGAGTCCGTGCGGCTCGGTCTGGACGCGCTGCCCCCCGGCTACGACATCGTGCTGGTGCACGACGCGGCCCGGCCCCTGGTGCCCGTGGACACGGTGGACACCGTCATCGAGGCCGTACGGGACGGAGCACCCGCCGTCGTCCCCGCGCTGCCCCTCGCCGACACCGTCAAGCAGGTCGAACCCGCACCCGCGGCCGGCGACCCGGAGCCCGTGGTCGCCACCCCCGACCGGTCCCGGCTGCGCGCCGTCCAGACCCCGCAGGGCTTCGACCGCGCCACCCTGGTCCGCGCCCACGAGACGGTCACCGACGACGTCACCGACGACGCGAGCATGGTGGAGCAGCTCGGGCTGCGGGTCGTCACGGTCCCCGGGCACGAGGAGGCCTTCAAGGTCACCCGCCCCCTCGACCTGCTCCTCGCCGAGGCGGTCCTCACCCGCAGGAGGCGCAACGATGGCTTCTGAGACCCCCGCGGCCCCCGCACCCCCGGCCGTCGTGCTGCCGCAGGTCGGCGTCGGCACCGACATCCACGCCTTCGAGGAGGGCCGCGAGCTGTGGTGCGCGGGCCTCAAGTGGGAGGGCGAGGGCCCCGGGCTGGCCGGCCACTCGGACGCCGACGTCGTCGCGCACGCCGCGTGCAACGCGCTGTTCTCCGCGGCCGGACTCGGTGACCTCGGACAGCACTTCGGCACCGGCCGCCCCCAGTGGTCCGGCGCCTCCGGCGTCACCCTCCTCACCGAGGCCGCGCGCATCGTCCGCGCGGCCGGCTTCACCGTCGGCAACATCGCCGTCCAGGTCGTCGGCCCCCGCCCGAAGATCGGCAAGCGCCGGGACGAGGCTCAGAAGATCCTGTCGGAGGCGGCGGGCGCACCCGTGTCGGTGTCCGGTGCCACCACCGACGGCCTGGGCTTCCCGGGACGCGACGAAGGCCTGATGGCGGTGGCCACGGCACTCGTCGTCCGCACGGGCTGAACCGCCCGGCGGGGGGCCGGCCGGCGGACGTCACGAATACGTGCCCCCTGACGCGACAGGTCACGGGGCACTGCCGTCCGCCCACTACCCTGGAGTGGTGACTATTCGCCTGTACGACACCGGTGCCCGGCAGATCCGTGACTTCGTCCCGCTGCGGCCGGGCTGTGTCTCGATCTACCTGTGCGGCGCGACCGTGCAGGCACAGCCCCACATCGGACACATCCGGTCCGGACTGAACTTCGACATCCTGCGCCGCTGGTTCGCCCACCGCGGCTACGAGGTGACGTTCATCCGGAACGTCACCGACATCGACGACAAGATCATCGTCAAGTCGGCGGACCAGGGCCGCCCCTGGTGGGCCATCGGCTACGAGAACGAGCGCGCGTTCAACGCCGGTTACGAGGCCCTGGGCTGCCTGCCCCCGACGTACGAGCCGCGGGCCACCGGCCATGTGCCGGAAATGATCGAGATGATGCGCGGACTGATCGAGCGCGGCCACGCCTACGAGGCCGACGGCAACGTCTACTTCGACGTCAAGTCCTTCCCCTCGTACCTGCGGCTGTCCAACCAGGAGCTGGAGAACCTCCTCCAGCCCTCCGCCGAGGGCGAGACCGGCAAGCGCGACCCCCGCGACTTCGCCATGTGGAAGGCGGCCAAGCCCGGCGAGCCCAGCTGGGAGACGCCCTGGGGACGGGGCCGGCCCGGCTGGCACCTGGAGTGCTCCGCGATGGCCCACAAGTACCTGGGCAGCGCCTTCGACATCCACGGCGGCGGACTCGACCTGATCTTCCCGCACCACGAGAACGAGATCGCCCAGGCCCAGGCGTACGGCGACGACTTCGCCACGTACTGGATGCACAACGCCTGGGTGACGATGAGCGGCGAGAAGATGTCCAAGTCGCTGGGCAACTCCGTGCTCGTCAGCGAGATGGTCAAGCGCTGGCGGCCCATCGTGCTCCGCTACTACCTGGGCACCCCGCACTACCGGTCCATGATCGAGTACAGCAAGGAGGCCCTGCGCGAGGCCGAGTCGGCGTTCGCGCGCATCGAGGGCTTCGTCCAGCGCGTCGTCGAGAAGGCCGGCGGCGTCGTCGAACCGGCCGCCGAGGTGCCGCCCGCCTTCGCCGAGGCCATGGACGACGACCTGGGCGTGCCGCAGGCCCTCGCCGTCGTGCACACCACGGTCCGGCAGGGCAACAGCGCACTGGCCGCCGACGACAAGGAGGCCGCCGTCGCCCGCCTGGCCGAGGTCCGCGCCATGCTCGGCGTCCTCGGCCTCGACCCGCTCGACCCGCACTGGGCCGGCGACAACGAGCGCGGCGACGACCTCCACGGAGTGGTCGACACCCTGGTCGGCCTGGTGCTCCAGCAGCGCGAGGCGGCCCGGGCCCGCAAGGACTGGGCCACCGCCGACGCCATCCGCGACCAGCTCGGCCAGTCCGGCCTGGTCATCGAGGACGGCCCGCAGGGACCGCGCTGGACCCTCGGCCCGCGCTGAGGCCCCCGGCCGTTCTTGATCGAGTGTGCCGTCCGGGACTCCGGACGGCACACTGCAAGGACGACAGGCGACAGACGTACGTACACAGCGCCCGCACGGCGCCGAACACAGACAGGTGGATCATGGCCGCGAACAACCGCCGCATGTCCGGCAAGAAGGGCGCGCAGGTCGGCAGTGGCGGCCAGCGACGCCGGGGCCTCGAGGGCAAGGGCCCGACCCCGCCCGCCGAGATGCGCAAGGGCCACGCCAAGCAGCGCGCCGCCAACGCCAAGGTCCGCCGCGCCCAGGGGCGCCCGGGAGCGCCCAAGGGTCGCGGCGGCAGGTCCGCCTCCGAGATGGTCGTCGGGCGCAACCCCGTCGTCGAGGCGCTGCGCGAGGGCGTGCCCGCCTCCACGCTCTACGTCCAGCAGTTCATCGACAACGACGAGCGGGTCCGCGAGGCGCTCCAGCTCGCCGGCGAGCGCGGCGGCATCAACCTCATGGAGGCCCCCCGCCCCGAGCTCGACCGCATGACGAACAACCTCAACCACCAGGGCCTCGTCCTCCAGGTCCCGCCGTACGAGTACGCGCACCCCGAGGACCTGGTGGCCGCCGCGTTCGACGAGGGCGAGGACCCGCTGATCGTCGCCCTCGACGGCGTGACCGACCCACGCAACCTCGGCGCCGTCGTCCGCTCCGTCTCCGCCTTCGGCGGCCACGGCGTGGTCGTGCCCGAGCGGCGCGCGGCCGGCATGACCGCCGGCGCCTGGAAGACGTCCGCCGGCACGGCGGCGCGCACGCCGGTCGCGCGCGCCACCAACCTCACGCGCGCCCTCGAGGCGTACAAGAAAGCCGGAGTCACGGTGGTCGGCCTCGCCGCCGACGGAGAGGCCGAGGTCGGCGAGCTGGAGGCGCTCGGGGGCCCCGTCGTCATCGTCGTCGGCAGCGAGGGCAAGGGCCTGTCCCGGCTCGTGGGCGAGACGTGCGACTACCGGGTGCGGATTCCGATGCCCGGCGGCGCGGAGTCGCTGAACGCCGGCGTCGCCGCGGGCGTCGTGCTGTACGAGGCGGCCCGGCGACGCGGCTGAGCCGGTGTCCGCGCGCGGCGGGAGGCGGTGCGGGCCCCCGCACGCGCGCGTACCGGACGGTCCGGACAATGGGCGGACAATGGGGATGATCTTGACGGGGTCCGGACAGATCGGGACGCGGGAAGCAGTGTCCTAACGACTCGTCACTCGGTTAGATGAGTGTGGACACCAGAACACCCCGCACACCCACGGGGGACCGTTCGTCGGGACACGACGACGCTCCCGCGTTGAGCATGGTGAAGGTGCCGAGCGATCCGGCCCAGATCATCGTGAACCACGCGAGCTTCCGCGTGCATCTGGCCACCGGCCCGCGGACCCCGTCCCCGGGCGTCGCACGGCACTCCAGCGCCACCGAGGACACCGCGCGCTTCCCCGTCGCGGACGCGGCGGGCCGGGTGGAGGGCGCGGGGGGAGGCAGGTCCGCCGACTCCCGCCGCCGGGCGCCCGTCGTCTGGAGCGGGAGGTCCGCACCGGACGACACCGGCGCCCACCGGCTGCTGCAGGCCGTGCGGAACTCGAGCGTGGGCCACGGCCCCGGGGAGCAGACGGGCGACGCCAGCGCCACGCAGGTCATCCCCCGCGTCGACGTCGAGGCTCCCGGCCCGTACGGCGGCCGCGGGGAACGCCACGCCGCCGAGACACACCCGTACGCCGACGCCACGGAGGCGTACGGCGCGGCAGCGGACCAGTACGACATCGAAGCCGGCCGGTACGACACCGAAGCAGGCCGGTACGGCGGCGAGGACGGGCGCTACGGCGCCGACCTGACGGTGGAGACCGTGGAGACACCCGTCGTCGGTGCCCAGCGCACCCACGACGACCACCACCACGCCGAAGGCACCCGCCTGCTGCCCGCCATGCGCACCGTGGGCAGCGCCTACGACGAGGACGCGGCCTACGACGACGGCGACGGCACGTACACCGGCCCCGCCGACGGCACCGAGGACGAGCTCGACGGACCGGACGGACCGGGCACCCGGCGCCACGGCGGCGACCCCGTACGGCACGCCTACTACCCCGGCCGCCGGATGAACCTCGGCGTCGTCCTGCTGCCGCTGCGCGTCTTCCTCGGCTTCATCTCCATCTACGCCGGCATGGGCAAACTCTGCGACCCCGTCTACTTCGACGGCGGCAAACGCGGCTCCATGGTCACCTGGCTCAACACCCTGCACCCCTGGGAAGTCGCCGAGCCACTGCGGCAGTTCGCCCTGCAGCACCCCGTCGGCGCGGGCCTCGTCATCGCCTTCCTCCAGGTCATCGTCGGCGTCCTGACCGTCCTCGGCCTGTGGCAGCGGGTCGCCGCCGTCTTCGGCGCGGCCCTCTCGGCCGCCCTCATCGTCACCGTCAGCTGGAAGACCGTCCCCGCCTACGACGCCCCCGACATCATCTACCTCGCCGCCTGGTCCCCCCTGCTCATCGCGGGCGCACCCGTCTACTCCATCGACGGGCGCCTCGCCGCCGGCGCCTGGCGCACCCTCGGTCCACGCACCGACATCTGGCAGCTCCGCCGCTACGTCCTGCGCCGCGGCGCCCTGGTCACCACCGTCGTCGTCGGCCTCACCCTGCTCGTCGGCTCCCTCCTCGGCGGCGCCGTACGCGACGCCGACCGCGTGGTCGTCCCCGGCCCCGGCGAGGCCCCCCGCAACGAACTGCCCGGCTCCCCCCTCCCCGAGACACCGGGCCGGCCGGGCCACCGCAGCCCCGGAGCGGCCTCCGGTGCCCCCACGCAGGGCGCCACCGGCTCCGCCGGCCCCTCGCAGAGCGCCACCAGCCCGGGCGCCACCCGGGGAGCGGGCGCCACCGCCGGCGGACAGCCCAGCCAGACCCAGGGCACCACCACCGGCCAGGCCCCGCCCCAGCAGACCGCGCCGGTCCCCGTCCAGCAGGCACCGAGCACCAGCTCCGGGCCGACCTCCAGCGGCGGCGCGGCCGGAGGCACCGCCGGCGCCTCCAGCGGCGCCCCAGGAGGCACCGGGTCGGGCGGTACCTCCACCGGCGGCGGCGAACGGGACAGCCTGGTGGGTGGACTCCTCGGCTGACTCCCCTCCCGGCCGGACACGGCGATGGGCCCCGCGCACCACGCGCGGGGCCCATC
>NZ_JAVRHI010000143.1:0-45227 GCF_034105845.1 Streptomyces sp. CRN 30
CGCCGCCCCGGGCCAGTACGGCGCGGACGGCGTCGACGGTCCCGGGCGCGGGAGCCGCGGCGGCGGGGGAGGGCGCCACGGGCTGCGGACGCCGCACCGGCTCGGGCGCGGGCCTGCGCGCGGGCTCCGGCTCGGCGAACACGGTGGACACGGGCTGCTGGCCGCCCTCCACGGCGCGCACGGCGGCGAGCAGATCGGCGGCCGTCCCGCTCAGCCTGCCCCCGCTGTCGATCGGCGCCGCCTTCTGGGCCTTGCGCTGCTCGATCCGCTCCCGCTCCACGCGCTGCGCCACCAGCTCGGCCTGCGCCTCGGAGAGGTCGGCCGTCCCGTCGGACGCGCCGGCCGCCGCTCCGTCGTCGCCCGTACCGCTGTCGGGCGCGTCCGGGGCCCCGGACGCGGCGGCTTCCCCGCCGTCCGGGCCCTCGGGCTCGGCCGGCTCCGTGGTCGCGGGGTCCGTGGTCACAGCGTGCTCCAGTCGTGATCGGGATAGCGGTGCACGGGCGCCGACACGTCGTCGAGCGCCCGGCGGATCTCGTCAGGAAGCGTAAGGGTCTCCACTGACAACGCCGCCGTGAGCTGCTGCGTGGTGCGCGCGCCGACGATCGGGGCGGCGACGCCCGGCCGGTCGCGGATCCAGGCGAGGGCCACCTGCAACGGGGTCGTGGCGAGGCCGTCCGCCGCGGTGCGGACCGCGTCCACGATGCTGTTGGCCGTGTCGTCGAGGTACGGCGCGACGAAGGGGGCCAGGTGCTCGGAGGCGCCCCGCGAGTCGGCCGGAGTGGAGTGGCGGTACTTGCCCGTGAGCACGCCGCGGCCCAGCGGCGAGGAGGGCAGCAGGCCCACGCCCAGGTCCAGCGCGGCGGGCAGCACCTCCCGCTCCACGCCGCGCTGCAGCAGCGAGTACTCCATCTGCGTACTGGCCAGGCGGGTCCGGGTGCCCGGTGCCGCGAGCTGCCACGTCGCCGCCTTCGCGAGCTGCCAGCCGCAGAAGTCGGCCACGCCCGCGTACCGTGCGCGGCCGCTGCTCACCGCCAGGTCGAGCGCCTGGAGGGTCTCCTCCAACGGCGTCCCGGTGTCGAAGGCGTGGACGTGCCACAGGTCGACGTGGTCCGTGCCGAGGCGGGCCAGGGAGGCGTCCAGCGCGGCGAGCAGATGACCGCGCGAACAGTCGACGCGGCGCTCGGGGTCGGCGACGCTGCCCGCCTTCGTCGAGATGATCAGGTCCCGGCGCGGCACCAGTCTCTCCATGAGCTGCCCGAGCAGGTACTCGGCCTCCCCGTCGCCGTACACGTCGGCCGTGTCGACGAGGGTGCCGCCCGCCTCCCAGAAGGCCTTGAGCATGCCCGCGGCGTCGTGCTCGTCCGTGTCACGTCCCCAGCTCAGGGTGCCGAGCCCGATCCGGGACACACGCAGGCCGGTCCGGCCGAGATGCCTCTGCTCCATGCACGCGACATTACTGGCCTGTACTGGCTGTGTGGGGTGCCTGTGGACAACGTGCGGGGCGCGCCTGTGGACAACCGGCCGCGCCGCCTCCCGCGGGCCGGTCCGTGAGTTCCGTCTCCGGCGGACGGCGCCCTCACCACCGGGCCCGCCCGCGCGCTAGGGTCAGCGGCGACAGCGACGTTACTGATCGGTAAGGGGAATCGGCATGCAGCTCGGGATCAACCTCGGCTACTGGGGCGCCGGGATGGACGCGGACAATCTCGCCGTCGCCCAGGAGGCCGACCGGCTGGGCTACGCCGTGTGCTGGGCCGCCGAGGCGTACGGCTCCGACGCGGCCACCGTGCTCGCCTGGGTCGCCGCGCAGACCGAGCGCATCGACGTGGGCTCGGCGATCTTCCAGATCCCGGCCCGCCAGCCCGCGATGACCGCGATGACCGCCGCCACGCTCGACTCGCTCTCCGGCGGCCGGTTCCGCCTCGGCCTCGGCGTCTCCGGCCCGCAGGTCTCCGAGGGCTGGTACGGCGTGAAGTTCGACAAGCCGCTGGCGCGGACCCGCGAGTACGTCGAGATCATCCGCAAGGCGATGACCCGTGAGCGCCTCAGCCACGACGGTGAGCACTGGACGCTGCCGCTGCCGGGCGGCCCGGGCAAGCCGCTCAAGCTGACCGTGCACCCGCAGCGCGAGCACATCCCGCTGTACATCGCCGCGATCGGCCCGAAGAACCTGGAGCAGACCGGTGAGATCGCCGACGGCGCGCTGCTGATCTTCCCCTCGGCCGACCACCTGGAGGACACGGCCGTCCGGCACCTGCGCGCCGGACGGGAGAGGGCCGGGCTGACGATGGACGGCTTCGACGTGTGCCCGACGGTGCCGATCGCCGTCGGCCACGACGAGGACGTGACCACGCTCGCCGACACCTTCCGGCCGTACACCGCCCTGTACGTGGGCGGCATGGGCAGCCGCAAGCAGAACTTCTACAACCAGCTCGCACGGCGGATGGGGTACGAGGAGGCGGCCGGCGAGATCCAGGACAAGTACCTGGACGGCGACAAGGACGGCGCGGCGGCCGCCGTACCGCACGAGCTGATCGACGCGACGACGCTGCTCGGCTCCGTGGAGCGGGTCGCCGACCGGATGACGGCCTACGCCGAGGCCGGGGTCACCACCCTCACGCTGGCGCCCGCCGGCTTCACGCTGGAGGAGCGCATCACCTCGCTGCGGGCCGGCGCCGAGGCGCTGGAGCGGGCCGGACTCGCCTAGGGCCTTCCGGCGGACAGCGGACCGCGGGGGAGCCTCAGGGGGAAACTGGTCCGCGGCCGTGGTGGGGGCTCGGGGGTGCTCCCCGCCACGGCCGTCATCGACGGACAACGCACGCCGCTCCGATCGGTTACGCCCCTTGAGGCATGCCCCGTCCGTCGTTCGGCTGATTTGTCCGACCTGGGTGTTGCCCGGCCCCGGTCGTCGCATTTGACTCCTTCTCCGCGGAGATCTGCAGAGAGGGGCCCCGCATGCTCTCGGCCAAGAGCCTGTTCCAGGAGATCCTCGACCACGACGCGTCCTTCCGGCTGTTCTGCTCCATCGCGGCCGGCGGAGAGGCGCAGGGCGGCTGGGAGAACGCCCGGATCGCGGCGCTCACCCCCGAGGAAGAGCGCGGCCTCGCACCCAGGATCGCCCGTCACGGCGCCGACGAGGACAAGCACGGGCGGATCTTCCGCGCCCTGCTGAGGAAACGCGGACTCCAGCCCGTCGAGGTCCCGCCCGCCGCCGACTACACGATGCTCCTGGAGCGGGGCGGCATCGGCCTGGCCCACGCCAGGCTCAGTGGCGAGGAGCCGCTCACGGTCGAGGACATCGTCGTCTACCTCGCGCACAGCAGGGTCACCGAACAGCGCGCCTCCGAGCAGATGCGACTCCTGCGCAAGCACTTCGCCGACCACCCCGACATCGGCCGCGCGGTACGGATGATCGCCGACGACGAGGACGACCACCTCGCGTACTGCCACGAGGAGCTGCTGCGCCTCGCGGCGGCGGGCCACGGCCGCATGATCCAGCGCACCCTGCGCACCTGTGCCCTCGCCGAGATCCGCGTCCACCGCGACGTCAGCCTCGCCGTGACGGCCGCCATGGGACGCCTCCTCGGCTGGTCCTGGGCCAGGTCGGCGCTGCTCGCCGCGGGCATCCACGCCGTCTACGCGTACGAGCGGCTCGGCGGCTGGCGGCGCATGGTCTCGCTGCGGATGCCGGAGCGCCGCGACCCGCTGGGCGGCCCGGCCACCCCGTCCCCCGAGTTCGCCTGATCCGGTCCGTCGCAGTCCGTCCGGCCGGGGGCTAGAGCCATCCTCTTCGCTTGAACGTCCGGAACAGCAGCACCTCCAGCATGGCCATCACCGCGATCGCCGCCGGGTAGGACCACGTCCAGCTCAGCTCGGGCATGTGCTCGAAGTTCATGCCGTAGACGCCCGCGATCATCGTCGGGACCGCGGCCATCGCCGCCCACGAGGAGATCTTCCGCATGTCGTCGTTCTGCCGGACGCCCATCTGCGCGAGGTGCGCCGACAGCACGTCCGACACCAGCCGGTCCAGGTTCTCCACCGACTCGTTGACCCGGGTGAGGTGGTCGTTCACGTCGCGGAAGAAGGGCTGGGCGCTGTCGTCCACGAAGGGCAGCGCCACCTGGTGGCCGCCCGAGCCCGAGAGCCGGGTCAAGGGCGGGGCGAGCGGACCGGTGGCCCGCCGGAACTCCAGGACCTGCCGCTTGAACGTGTAGATCCGCGACGCCGTGTGCCGTGAGCTCCCGCCGTCCGGTGAGAAGACCTCCGCCTCGAGCTCCTCCAGGTCGTTCTGCAGCTCGGCCGCCACGTCCAGGTAGTGGTCCACCGTCGCGTCGGCCATCGCGTACAGCACGGCCGTCGGGCCCTTGCCGAGCAGTCCGGGCTCCTGCTCCAGCCGGCGGCGTACGGTCGCGAAGCGCGAGCCGTCCCCGTGCCGCACGGTCACCACGAAGCCCTCGCCGAGGAACACCATGACCTCGCCCGAGGAGACGGAGTCACTGGTCGGCTCGTACACGACCGGCTTCAGTACCAGGAACAGGGAGTCCTCGTACACCTCCAGCTTGGGCCGCTGGTGCGCCTTCAGGGCGTCCTCCACGGCCAGCGGGTGCAACCCGAACTCGCTGCTGACGTGGTCGAACTCTTTCTCCGTCGGCTCGTGCAGACCGATCCAGACGAAACCGCCCGCCGCGCGCGCGGCGCTCAGCGCCTCCGAGAAGTCCTCGGGCCCCTCGGTCCGGCGCCCCTCCCGGTAGACGGCACAATCAATGATCACCTGGTGGGTCCCTTCGCCGTACGGAACGAACCGTGCCTGCCCGTCGCACGGCCCGGGACGCGTCCCGGGCCGTGGCATACCCCGTGGAGTCCCTGGGACACCGGTTTAGGCTGGGCCGCATGCCCACGTTGATCCTTGTCCGACACGGGCGGTCCACCGCCAACACCTCCGGGGTGCTCGCCGGGTGGACCCCCGGCGTCGCCCTCGACGAGCGCGGGGCCGCGCAGGCGGCCGCGCTGCCCGGGCGGCTCGCCGCGCTGCCGATCTCCGAGGTGGTCCTCAGCCCGCTGCAGCGCTGCCAGGAGACGGTCCGGCCGCTCCTCGAGGCCCGCCCGGAACTGCGCCCGCACACCGAGGAGCGGATCGGTGAGGCCCACTACGGCGACTGGTCCGGCCGCAAGCTCGCCGAGCTGGCGGACGAGCCGCTGATGGAGGCCGTCCAGACGCACCCCTCCGCGGTCGAGTTCCCGGGCGGCGAGTCGATGCGGGCCATGCAGGCGCGCGCGGTGGAGGCGGTGCGCGAGTGGAACGCGCGCGTGGAACGCGACCACGGCGCCGACGCCGTGTACCTCATGTGCTCGCACGGCGACATCATCAAATCGCTCGTGGCGGACGCGCTCGGACTCCATCTCGACCTCTTCCAAAGGATCTCCGTGGAACCGTGTTCCATCACGGCGATCCGTTACACCCGGCTGCGCCCGTTTCTCGTGCGCCTCGGCGACACCGGGGACCTGGCGTCCCTGGCGCCGCGCGAGGAGGCGCCCGGTGTCGACGCACCGGTCGGGGGCGATGCGGGCGCACCGTGATCGTCAACCGCAGTAGGGTGAAGCGGTCGCGACGGCGCTGACCTTCGTCAGCAGCCGTCGAGCGGCCGGTCCCGACGTCGATTCCCATGGAGACAGGACGTGTCCCGTCAGGTGTTCCTCTACGACCCTCCGGACCGCTTCGTGGCCGGTACGGTCGGGCTGCCCGGGCGCCGTACCTTCTTCCTGCAAGCCTCCTCGGGGCCCCGCGTGACGAGCGTGGCCCTGGAGAAGACCCAGGTGGCCGCGCTCGCGGAACGCATGGACGAGCTGCTCGACGAGGTCGTACGGCGCAGCGGCGGCAACGCCGCGGTCCCGGCCGTCGCCCCCACGGAGATCTCCGACACCGGGCCGCTCGAGAGCCCCGTCGAGGAGGAGTTCCGCGTCGGCACCATGGCGCTGGCCTGGGACGGCGACGAGGAACGCATGATCGTCGAGGCGCAGGCCCTGGTCGAACTGGAAGCCGACTCCGACGAGGACCTCGCCGAGGCCGAGGAGAGGCTGCTCCAGGACGACGAGAACGGCCCGCCGATGCTGCGCGTCCGGCTCACCGGCGTGCAGGCCCGGGCCTTCGCCAAGCGCGCCCTCGACGTGGTCAACGCCGGGCGCCCGCCGTGCCCGCTGTGCAGCCTGCCGCTCGACCCGGAGGGACACGTATGTCCGCGCCAGAACGGATACCGCCGCGGAGCGTGACTCCGGGTCCGGACGCCGCCGACCTCCTCGCCGAGGGCGAGCTGACCGTGCGCGGGCGCATCCGGGAGGCGTCCAACGCGGCGCTGTACTGCACGGTCACCCGGGGCGACCGTGAGGCGGCCTGCATCTACAAGCCCGTCGCCGGTGAGCGCCCGCTGTGGGACTTCCCCGACGGGACCCTCGCCCAGCGGGAGGTCGCCGCGTACGAGGTGTCCGAGGCCACCGGCTGGGGCCTGGTGCCGACCACGGTGCTCCGCGACGGGCCGTACGGCGAGGGCATGTGCCAGCTGTGGATCGAGCCGGAACCCGGGCCCGCACCCGGTGACGGACTGCTCGCGCTGGTCGACGGCGAGGAGCCCGGAGAGGGCTGGAAGGCCATCGGCTTCGCGGAGGTGGAGGAGGACCGCACGGCGCTCCTCGTGCACGCCGACGACGAGCGGCTGCGGCGCCTCGCCGTCCTCGACGCGGTCATCAACAACGCCGACCGCAAGGGCGGCCACCTGCTGCCGGGCCCCGGCGGACGGCTGTACGGCATCGACCACGGAGTGACCTTCCACACCGAGGACAAGCTGCGCACCCTGCTCTGGGGCTGGGCGGAGGAGCCCCTCACCGCGGAGGCGACCGGGGCGCTGGACGCCCTGCGCACCGGTCTCGCGGACGGCGGGGCGCTGGCGGCGGCCCTGTCGGAGCTGATCACCGCGGCCGAACTCGACGCCACGCGCGCGCGGGTCGACGCCCTGCTCGCCTCGGGCCGGCACCCGGCCCCCGGCGGCCGGTGGCCCGCGATCCCCTGGCCGCCCGTCTGAGCACCCGGCACCGGGCCGGACAGGGCCGCCGACCAGGGCGGACACATGCGGCGACAGGTACGCAAGAGCGCCCTTCCGGCCATCCGGCCCGGTCCCGTTCGTATCCGGAACTTCCGTCCGGTTAGGCTCATGACATGCATGCCTGGCCCGCTTCCGAGGTCCCCGCCCTGCCTGGTCAGGGCCGCGACCTGAGGATCCACGACACCGCGACCGGGGCCCGGGTGCCCCTCGCCCCCGGTCCCGTCGCCCGCATCTATGTGTGCGGGATCACTCCCTACGACGCGACCCACATGGGGCACGCGGCGACCTACAACGCGTTCGACCTCGTGCAGCGCGTCTGGCTCGACACCAAGCGGCAGGTCCATTACGTACAGAACGTCACCGACGTCGACGACCCGCTGCTCGAACGCGCGCAGCGGGACGGCGTCGACTGGGCGGCCCTCGCCGAGCAGGAGACCGCCCTCTTCCGCGAGGACATGACCGCCCTGCGGATGCTGCCTCCCCGGCACTACGTCGGTGCCGTCGAGGCGATACCCGGGATCGTCCCGCTCGTCGAGCGGCTCCGCGAGGCGGGCGCCGCCTACGAGCTCGACGGCGACATCTACTTCTCCGTCGAGTCCGACCCGCACTTCGGCGGTGTCTCGCACCTGGACGCCGCCGCGATGCGGCTGCTCTCCGCCGAGCGCGGCGGCGACCCGGACCGCCCGGGCAAGAAGGACCCGCTCGACCCGATGCTGTGGATGGCCGCCCGAGAGGGCGAGCCCAGCTGGGACGGCGGCTCGCTCGGCCGGGGCCGGCCCGGCTGGCACATCGAGTGCGTGGCCATCGCCCTGGACCACCTCGGCATGGGCTTCGACGTGCAGGGCGGCGGCTCCGACCTGGTCTTCCCGCACCACGAGATGGGCGCCTCGCACGCCCAGGTGCTGACCGGCGAGTTCCCCATGGCCAAGGCGTACGTGCACGCCGGCATGGTCGCCCTCGACGGGGAGAAGATGTCGAAGTCCAGGGGCAACCTGGTCTTCGTGTCGAAGCTGCGGCAGGACGGCGTCGACCCCGCCGCCATCAGGCTCGCGCTCCACGCCCACCACTACCGTGCCGACTGGGAGTGGACCGACCAGGTCCTCGCCGACGCCGAGGCGCGGCTCGGCCGGTGGCGCGCCGCCGTCTCCCGGCCCGACGGCCCGCCGGCCGAGGCCCTGGTCGAGGAGGTCCGCGCGGCCCTCGCCGACGACCTGGACGCCCCGGCCGCGCTCGCCGCGGTCGACCGCTGGGCCGCGCTCCAGCAGGAGCGGGGCGGTACGGACGAGGGCGCACCCGGCGTGGTGTCACGGGCGGTCGACGCGCTGCTCGGCGTGGCTCTCTGAGGCGGCAGGACGACGGCAGGACGAAGCAGGACGACAGCAGGAGGGGCGCCCCCGTTCGGGGGGCGCCCCTTTCGCTCACGTGCTCAGGTGCGGGCCGGGAGCCGGTGCGTCAGACCCGCTGGATCCGTACGCTGCGCAGGACGTGCGGCGACTGCGTGTCCCAGACGCCGATGACCGGCTGCTGGTACGCGAAGGCCTGCTGGATCTCCACCAGGGCCTCCGGGGTCGGGGACTGCAGGACCCGGAGCTGGCCGTTGATGTGCAGGATGATGTGGCGCGAGAGCCCCTGCAGCGGGTGGACGAGGTTGATGAAGCCGTCCGCCACACCCGAGGCGAGGCGCTGCTGCTGCACGTGCTGCACGACCTGCTGAACCGCGGCGACCAGCACCTGCTGGATCTTCTGCTGGATCTGCTGCTCGTGCTGCTGCGCCTGCTGGTCCTGCTGCTGTTGCTGCTGGCCGTACTGCTGCCCCTGCTGGCCCATCTGCTGCCCCATCTGCTGGAGCAGCTGCTGGAAGGGCTGCTGCTGACCGAGCTGCTGGAGCTGCTCCAGTGAGCCGCCCATCATCCCCATCGGCTGCTGCTGGCCGTAGCCCTGCTGGCCGAACGGCTGCTGTTGCTGCTGCCAGGGCTGCTGCTGCCCGTACTGCTGCTGCCCGAACGGCTGCTGCTGCTGGCCGAAAGGCTGTTGCTGCTGCTGTCCGAACGGCTGCTGCTGGCCGTACTGCTGCTGCCCGTACGGCTGCTGCTGGCCCTGCTGCTGGAACGGGGAGGTGCTCGGGAACTGCTGCTGACCCTGCTGCTGTCCCAGGTGACTCATCTGCGGGGTGGTGCTCATGCGGGTGCCACCTTCCGTGGATGTTCCATCGGTATGCCGTCGGTCCGTCGGCCGCGGGCGGCCATGTGTTCAGCCCGTGACCACCAGGCCGACGATCTCGTCGTCCGAGAACCAGACCCGGACGTCGGGCCGTCCCCCCGCGAACGCGGCGTGCACCGCGTGGCGGATCTCGGGGGACGGGTCGTTCAGGTTCCGCCAGGTGCCGGCCACGAAGAGCCGGAGCCTCGGCGGGAGCTCGCGCGGGTACGGCAGCAGCTCGTCCCAGTACCTCTCGGCCTGGCCCGAGCCGACCGCCTCCGGCAGCAGGCGGGAGACCGCCGCCTTGATGTCGGGCCGGTTGCCGATCCGCTGGGATGCGGGCCGGCCCGGCGCGTCCTGCTGCGGGGAGCCGGTGGTCCGCAGCAGCTGACGGGCACGTTCCGGGTCCATCGGCTCCTGGCCGGACGCCTTCAGCATCCCCTGGAGGCAGGCCAGGGAGCCGACCACCACCGGGGAGGCGGAAGAGGTTCCCGAGAACGTGTCCGTGTACCAGACGACTTCCTCGGCCCCGCCCTGCAGATCGCCGGGCCGGTCCCAGAAGCCTCCGGTCGTCGTGACCTCACGCCCCCAGCCCTGCGCGTCCACGCGTCCTCCGTAGTTGGAGAACCCCAGGCGCGAACGGTCCGGACCGTGGTCGCGGCCGTGCGTGCCCGGCGGCGGGGCGCCGGCGCCGACGAGGATCGCGCCGGAGGGCTGGTTGGACGGGTTGAACGGGTTGCGCCACCACTCGGGGAAGAAGTCAGGACGGCGCTCGTAGACCGCGTCGTCCAGCGACTCCCCGCCGTTGCCCGCCGCGGCCACCACGACGACGCCCTTGGCGGTCGCGTACCGGATGGCCGCGAAGTCGTCGGGCCACCACTCCAGCGGGATGTAGCCGCGCTGGTCGTCACGGACCTCGAAGTCGAAGCGCGGTCCCGGCCGGTGCAGCTCGATCAGGACGATGTCGCCGGGACCGAGCCGGTCGGCGGCCGCCTGGACCGCCGCCGCGGTGCCGATGTCCTGGATGGACGCCGCCGCGGTCACCGCGTCCGGGGCGACACCGGTGATGCCGTACTCGTTGCGGTCGCCGCCGATCACCCCGATCACGGCGGTGCCGTGGTTGCGCCAGGCGAGGTCCGTCAGCGGGGTGCCCGCGACGACGCCCGCAAGCTTCGCGGAGAGGTCCTCGTGCCCGAACTGCCAGGCGCCCTCCACGTCGATCACGGTCACGCCCTGCCCGGACCCGCCGGGCCGCTGCCAGGCCCAGTACGCGTCGACGCCCTCGGGCGCCGGGCGCAGATAGCCCTGGCGGCTGGTGAAGTCGGGCGTGACGGGCGCGCCCTCCTTCAGTTTCCGGTTGTCGTCGGAACTCTGTCCCACCGAGCCGAGCGAGGCCGGTACGGCGCCCGGTTTCACGTACGCCGTGTCGATGCCCGGCAGCGCGGCGATCCTCGACCGCAGCTCCTGAGCCCGGTCGGCACTGCCGCGGACCCGGTAGAAGAGCGTCAGGTCGGGGACGTTCTCACCGCTCGCGGCGGTGGACTGCAGCCGTTCCTCGCTGCCGAACAGCGGCTCCATCGTGAGCTGCTCGTCGCTGAGGAACATGTTCAGGGCCGAGACGTCGGCGCCGACCGCCGAGCGGACGCCCTCCGGCCGGGCGCGCAGCCGGGCTTCGGGGCGGGCGACGGCGATCAGTTCCTGCTCGGCCTTCCGGTAGGTGAATCCCGCTCCGTCCGGGCCGGGTCCGGAAGCTCCCGGGCCCTGCTCCGGCTGTACCTGGTCGGTCATCGCGTACCGCTCCTCTCGGTCCGTGCGGGTGCCAAGTAGCGGGTGGCCCGGAAGCGGCCCGGGCCATGAGGGCGGTCTGCCATGTGCCGCCCCCCGGGCCGCGCCTTCCGGACCACAACCAAGCACGCCCGGGACGCCCCGTAAAGACCGCGGTCGCCAACTCGGTTTCAAAAGAAGTTGAACGGGGTAACGTGTGCAATCCGTCCGGAAAGAGGTGTCACGCCGCAATCCGGCCAGACCCTGTCAGTTCGCTGCTGCCGCGTGGCGGTGGAACGGCTCTCGGTCATGCGTCCGGCACACGCCGAGGGGCGGCGCACACGGTGCGCCGCCCCTCGGCGTGTGCCGGTGTTCCCGGTCCCGTCTCAGTCCTCCGCGGAGTCGTCCTCGTCGGTGCCCGGCCGCTGCGGCGGCTTGGGGGGACGCGGACGGCCGCCCGGACCCTCCCGCCGGTACGGGCCACTGTCGCCCTCCGCGGTGGCGTGCCCGCCCGGGCCGCCCCCGTCCCGTCTGCGCAGGTACCGCTCGAACTCGCGGGCGATCGCATCACCCGACGCCTCGGGCAGCTCCGCGGTGTCCCGGGCCTCCTCCAGCGTCTGCACGTACTCGGCGACCTCGCTGTCCTCGGCGGCCAGCTGGTCCACGCCCACCTGCCACGCGCGCGCGTCCTCGGGCAGCTCGCCCAGCGGGACGCGGACGTCGATGAGGTCCTCGAGGCGGTTCAGCAGGGCCAGCGTGGCCTTCGGGTTCGGCGGCTGCGACACGTAGTGCGGGACCGCCGCCCACAGCGAGACGGCCGGGACGCCCGCGTGCGTGCACGCCTCCTGGAGGATGCCGACGATCCCCGTGGGGCCCTCGTACTTGGTCTCCTCCAGGTCCATCCGCTGGGCCAGGTCGGGGTCCGAGGTCACCCCGCTGATCGGCACCGGACGCGTGTGCGGGGTGTCGCCGAGCAGCGCGCCCAGGACGACGACCAGCTCCACACCCAGCTCGTGCGCGAAGCCGAGCAGCTCGTTGCAGAACGAGCGCCACCGCATGGACGGCTCGATGCCGCGGACCAGGACCAGGTCGCGGGGCTTGTCGCCGCCGACCCGGACCACCGACAGTCTCGTCGTCGGCCACGTGATCTTGCGTACGCCGCCGTCCAGCCACACCGTGGGACGGTTGACCTGGAAGTCGTAGTAGTCCTCGGCGTCCAGCGCCGCGAACACCTCGCCCTTCCACTCCCGGTCGAGATGGGCGACCGCGGCGGAAGCGGCGTCACCGGCGTCGTTCCAGCCTTCGAACGCGGCCACCATGACTGGGTCGATCAGCTCGGGAACCCCCTCCAGCTCGATCACCCAGCTCCTCCTTCCGACGTGCCCTCGTGTACACCCCAACCTTACGGCGTGCCAACCGGGCGTCCGCAGCCCCCGTGCACGGGGGAGTGAACGGATCACTGCCCCGTTCGCCGAGCCGACACACCCCTCATTGATCGGAGCTATCGCCTGGACTGACGTGCGAGAACGCACCTCGCCGACGCCTCACAGGGTCGAGCGCAGCCACTGCTCCACGGACGCGATGTGCACCGTCGCCCAGGAGCGGGCCGCCTCCGCGTCCCGGTCCCTCAGGGCCGCGAGGATCATGCGGTGCTCGTGCAGGGTGCGGCGCACCGCGTCCTCCTGGGTCAGGCCGCGCCAGATGCGGGCCCGCGTGGTCGGACCGGAGAGGCCGTCCACCAGGGAGCAGAGCACCGAGTTGCCACAGGCCCGCACGATGCCCCGGTGGAAGTCCAGGTCGCAGGCGACGAGCTGCTCCACCGACGGCTCGTCCCCGAGCGCGTCCAGCTGCGCCGCCAGCGCGTCCAGCTGCTCCTCGCCGATGCGGGACGCGGCCATCGCGGTGGCCGCCGGCTCCAGGATGCGGCGCACCGCGAGGAACTCCAGGACCGTGTCGTCGCGGTGGAAGTCGACGACGAAGGTCAGCGCCTCCAGCAGCAGCTGGGGGTCCAGGCTCGTGACGTACGTGCCGTCGCCCTGCCGTACGTCCAGGATGCGGATGAGTGCGAGGGCGCGCACGGCCTCGCGCAGGGAGTTGCGGGACAGGCCGAGCCCGGAGGCGAGCTCGGCCTCCTTGGGCAGACGGTCGCCGGGGCGCAACGCGCCGGAGACGATCATCCCCTTGATCTTCTCGATCGCCTCGTCCGTGACAGCCATGCGCGCCTCCCGTAGACATCCGATGTCTGGGTCGTCATTATGCGGTACTCCGCCGGGCGGGGCTCCCACCGCGGGGACACCTCGCGACCAGTGGGGCGCACCGGGGTGTCACGTGTCAGGGCTCACTTCCCGTCGAGCAGCCCCTGCACCTTGCCCCGGATCTCGTCCGTCGCCAGGCCCCGGATGGTCAGCGTGGTGCGGCGGCGCAGCACGTCGTCGGCCGTCTCGGCCCACTCGTGGTCCCGGGCGTACACGACCTGGGCCCAGATCTCCGGCGCGTCCGGGTGGACGCGCTCGCCGAGCTCGGGGTTCTCGTTGGCGAGGCGGGCGATGTCGAAGGCCAGCGAACCGTAGTGGGTGGCCAGGTGCCGGGCCGTCTCCGGCGCCATGCGCGGACCGGGCGCCGGGCGGTCGACCAGCAGCCGGTGGGCGACCGCGCGCGGGTTGGCGACACCCGGCAGCGGCAGCTTCTTCGGCAGCGTGGAGACCGGCTCGAAGTCGTCGCCCAGCGGGTGGCCCGGCAGCGCCTCCAGCTTCTTCATCACCGTACGGCCGATGTGCCGGAAGGTCGTCCACTTGCCGCCCGCGACGGACAGCATGCCGCCCCGGCCCTCGGTGACGACCGTCTCGCGCTTGGCCTTGGAGGTGTTGCCCGGGCCGCCGGGCAGTACCCGCAGGCCCGCGAAGGAGTACGTGATCAGGTCGCGCGAGAGCTGCTGGTCACGGATCGAGAAGGCGGCCTCGTCGAGGATCTGGGCTATGTCCTTCTCGTTGACCGCGACGTCGCCCGGGTCGCCCTCGTACTCCTCGTCGGTGGTGCCGAGCAGCAGCATGTCCTCCCAGGGGAGGGCGAAGGTGATGCGGTACTTGTCGATGGGCGTGGCCAGCGCGGCCTTCCACGGCGAGGTGCGCTTGAGCACCAGGTGCGCGCCCTTGGAGAGGCGGATGGAGGGCGCCGCGTTCGGGTCCTCCAGCTTGCGCAGGTGGTCGACCCACGGGCCGGTCGCGTTGAGCACCAGCCGGGCGTTCACGCCGAACTCGTCGCCGGAGAGGCGGTCCTTCAGCTCGGCGCCCGTGACCCGGCCCCGGGTGAAGCGCAGCCCGGTGACCTCGGCGTGGTTGAGGACGACGGCGCCCGAGTCCACGGCCGCGCGGACCGTCATGAGGGCCATCCGCGCGTCGTTCATCTGGTCGTCGCCGTACACGGCCACGGCCTTGAGGTTGTCCGTGCGCAGCTCGGGCACGTCCTGCGCGGCCTTCGACGGGGACAGCAGGTGGCCCACGCCGTCGCCGAACGCCGACAGCGCGGAGTAGGCGAAGACGCCCGCCCCGAGCTTCGCCGCGCCGTGCGGCCCGCCCTTGTACACCGGGAGGTAGAACGTGAGCGGGTTCGCCAGGTGGGGGGCCACCTGGCGGGAGACCGCGCGGCGCTCGAAGTGGTTCTCCGCCACCAGCTTCACCGCGCCGGTCTGCAGGTAGCGCAGACCGCCGTGGAGGAGCTTGGAGGAGGCGGAGGAGGTGGCGCCGGCGAAGTCGCCGGCGTCGACCAGGGCCACCCGCAGACCGGACTGCGCGGCGTGCCAGGCGGTGGAGATGCCCAGGATGCCGCCGCCGATGATGAGGAGGTCGTACGACGCCTTGGAGAGCTGCTCCCGGGTCTCGGCACGGCTCGGGCTGAGGCCGGAGGCCGGGTGCGTTCCCAGGGCAGGCACGGACTGCAGGGTGGGCTGACTGGTCATGTCGGGTTCTTACTCCTCGTCCTCGAGCCAGCCCATGGACCGCTCGACGGCCTTGAGCCAGTTCTTGTACTCACGGTCGCGGGTCTCCGCGTCCATGCGGGGGGTCCACTCGGCGGCCCGGCGCCAGTTGGCGCGCAGGTCCTCCGTGTCGGACCAGAAGCCGACGGCGAGGCCGGCGGCGTAGGCGGCGCCGAGGCAGGTGGTCTCGGCGACCATCGGGCGCACCACGGGGGCGTCCAGGAAGTCCGAGAGGGTCTGCATCAGCAGGTTGTTCGAGGTCATGCCGCCGTCGACCTTGAGGGCGGTCAGTTCGACGCCGGAGTCCTTGGTCATGGCGTCGCTGATCTCGCGGGTCTGCCAGGCGGTGGCCTCCAGGACGGCACGGGCGATGTGGGCCTTGGTGACGTACCGGGTGAGACCGGTGATCACACCGCGGGCGTCGGGGCGCCAGTACGGGGCGAACAGGCCGGAGAAGGCCGGCACGAAGTACGCGCCGCCGTTGTCCTCCACCGACGTGGCCAGCGTCTCGATCTCGGCGGCCGTGGAGATGAGGCCCATCTGGTCGCGCATCCACTGCACCAGCGAACCGGTGACGGCGATGGAGCCCTCCAGGGCGTAGACCGGCTTGTTGTCGCCGATCTGGTAGCCCACGGTGGTCAGCAGCCCGCTGTAGGAGTTGATGGCCTCCTCGCCGGTGTTCATCAGCATGAAGGTGCCGGTGCCGTACGTGGACTTGGCCTCGCCCTGGGAGAAGCAGGTCTGGCCGAACAGGGCCGCCTGCTGGTCGCCGAGCGCGGAGGCGACCGGGACGCCGCCGAGCAGCTCGCCCAGTCTGCCGCCCCTGACCTCGCCGTAGACCTCGGCGGAGGAGCGGATCTCGGGCAGCATCTGCCGAGGTACGCCGATCGATTCGCAGATGCGGTCGTCCCACTGCATCTTGCGCAGGTTCATGAGCATGGTGCGGGAGGCGTTGGTGACGTCGGTGACGTGCTTGCCGCCGTCCACGCCACCGGTGAGGTTCCAGATGACCCAGGAGTCCATGGTACCGAACAGCAGGTCACCGGCCTCGGCGCGCTCGCGCAGCCCCTCGACGTTGTCCAGCAGCCAGCGGGCCTTGGGACCGGCGAAGTAGGAGGCCAGCGGCAGGCCGGTCTCGCGTCGGAAGCGGTCCTGGCCGACGTTGCGGCCGAGCTCCTTGACCAGCCCGTCGGTGCGGGTGTCCTGCCAGACGATGGCGTGGTGGACCGGCTCACCGGTGTTCCGGTCCCAGACCAGCGTCGTCTCGCGCTGGTTGGTGATGCCGATGGCCTTGATGTCCTCGCGGGTGATCCCGGCCTTCTCGATGGCTCCGGCGACCACCTCCTGGACGTTGGTCCAGATCTCGGCGGCGTCGTGCTCCACCCAGCCGGGCTTGGGGAAGATCTGCTCGTGCTCCTTCTGGTCGACGGAGACGATGCGGCCGTCGTGGTCGAAGACGATGCAGCGGGACGAGGTCGTGCCCTGGTCGATGGCGGCGATGAAGGGGCCGGCGGTGTGGGCGTCGGTCACGGGGGTGCTCCCTGCTTCTCGGTGGCTGGTCGGGTCGTTCTCAGGCGTGCTGACGGTGCGCGTCCGGCGCGTCATGCGAAGGCGATGTTGTACAGGCCGCCGGCGATCGCGCCGCCGATCAGCGGGCCCGCGACCGGGACCCAGGCGTAGGTCCAGTCCGAGCCGCCCTTGTTCGGCAGCGGGAGCAGGCTGTGCACGATGCGCGGACCGAGGTCACGGACCGGGTTGATGGCGTAACCGGTCGGACCGCCGAGCGAGAGACCGATGCCCACGACCAGCAGCGCGGTGATCAGGGCGCCCAGCGCGCCGAGGCCGTTGCCCTCGTCGTTCAGCCCCTGGGTCAGGATGCCCAGCACGAGCACGGTGGTGGCGATGATCTCCGTGGCGAGGTTCTGCACGGAGTGCCGGATCTCCGGGCCGGTGGAGAAGACGCCGAGCACGGGGCCCGCCGCGGGCGCGGTCTTCTGGTCGACCATGCCTTCCTCGACGGGCTGCGCGGCGATGATCTCGGGGTCCGTCAGGTGGGCGTGGAACTGCCCGTAGTACGCGATCCAGACCAGGACGGCGCCGATCATCGCGCCGAAGAGCTGCGAGACCAGGTACAGCGGGACGTCGCCCCACGCGGTGCCGCCCTGGATCGCGAGGCCCAGGGTGACCGCCGGGTTCAGGTGGGCGCCGGAGACCCCGCCCGCGAGGTACGCGCCGGCCAGGACCGCGAAGCCCCAGCCGAAGGTGATCGCCAGCCAGCCGGCGTTCTGCGCCTTCGAGCGCTTGAGAGTGACGGCGGCGCACACGCCACCGCCCAGCAGGATGAGCACGGCGGTACCGATGGTCTCGCCGATGAAGATGTCGGAGCTGGACACCCGCGACTCCTTTGTCCTTCGTCCAGGGGGATGCGAACACCGGGTCCCCTCCGGTGGTTCGCGCTCTCGGGGATGAGAGCGATCTCGGCCCTTGGCATTGCCCCACTCTAACGCTTATTGCCGGTAGCTGTTCGACAATGCCGACCGATGGACGCGAGTCTTGCTCCGTTCCCGTATGTCCGTCAAGAGTTCAGTTGTCGAAAACAGGATCGTTATCGCCCGCTGCCGCCTTCCCGGCGCGCACAGCGGGGAAACGGCAGGTGCGCGCACCCGTACGACAGGGGGCCGGGGCGTCCCGTGACACCCCGGCCCCCTGTGCGCGTTCCGGCCCGCGCCCGGCCCTAGAACCGGGCCGCGCCCAGGTCCCGGGAGACCGCGCGGGCGCAGTCCCGCACCGCCGCGATCAGCTCCGGGCGCAGCTCGCCGTCCCGGCCGACCCGCTCCACGGCGCCGGTGATGCCGACCGCGCCCACCGGCATCCGGCGCCGGTCGTGGATGGGGGCGGCGATGGAGGCCACGCCCTCCCAGGTCTCCTCGACGTCGGCGGCGTACCCGCGCGCGCGGGTGAGGTCGAGGATGTGCTCCAGCTCCTCCGGCCCGCTGATCGTCCGGTCCGTGAACGCCGTGCGCTCGCCCTCCAGCATCTCGCTGTGCGCGACCGGGTCGTACGCGGAGAGCACCTTGCCCAGGGCCGTGGAGTGCAGCGGCTGCATGGCCCCGATCTCCAGGACCTGCCGGCTGTCGTCCGGCCGGAAGACGTGGTGCACGATCAGCACGCCCTGCTGGTGCAGCACCCCGAGGTAGACGCTCTCGCCGCTGGCGCGGGCCAGGTCGTCCGCCCACACCAGGGCGCGCGCCCGCAGCTCGTGCACGTCCAGGTACGTGGTGCCCAGCCGCAGCAGCTCGGCGCCCAGCTGGTAGCGGCCGGAGGCCTCGTCCTGCTCCACGAAGCCCTCCTGCTGGAGGGTGCGCAGGATGCCGTGGGCCGTGCCCTTGGCCAGGCCCAGCGACGAGGCGATGTCCGACAGGCCGAGCCGCCGCTCACCGCCCGCGAGCAGCCGCAGCATCGCGGCCGCCCGTTCGAGCGACTGGATGTTCCGTGCCATCGCCGTCCCGCCTCCGTCCCCATCCGCCACCGGTGCGCGACTCCACCGACACCGTTCGGCAATGTCGAACACTACCCGCCGGAGCCGCGCCGCGGCCAACCATGGACACCGTCTTTTCGCCGTAGCGAATGCGAAACGGACCCCCGGTGAAGGCGCCGCGCCCGCCGGGCCGTTGCCGTCGCTGTCGGAGTAAACCGCATGTCATGGGCGCGCAACCGCCCGTCCGGCCCGTGGACGCCCCCTGACCGGTTGCGCCACTCCGGGCTACCCTGGCCGCGTGCGCCTTCCACGGGAAGGCGCAAAGCCGACAGCCGTCGCACTCCAGGGAGCACCTTCATGGCCTCGTCGCCGAACCCGTCCCCCGCGTCCGTCCCCGCACCGGCGTCCCGCTCCGCCGCAGCGGACGGCCGAACCAGGTCCGACGCCCTCCGGCACGCCCTCGCCACGCGCGTCGTGGTCGCCGACGGGGCGATGGGCACGATGCTCCAGGCCCAGGACCCGACCCTGGAGGACTTCGAGAACCTCGAAGGCTGCAACGAGATCCTCAACCTCACCCGCCCCGACATCGTGGCCTCCGTCCACGAGGCGTACTTCGCCGTCGGCGTGGACTGTGTGGAGACGAACACGTTCGGCGCCAACCACGCGGCCCTCGGCGAGTACGACATCGCCCACCGCGTGTACGAGCTGTCCGAGGCCGGCGCCCGCGTCGCCCGCGAGGTCGCCGACGACTTCACCGAGCGCACCGGACAGCAGCGCTGGGTGCTGGGCTCCATGGGCCCGGGCACCAAGCTGCCCACCCTCGGGCACGCCCCGTACACCACCCTGCGCGACGCCTACCAGCAGAACGCCGAGGGCATGATCGCCGGCGGCGCGGACGCGCTCCTCGTCGAGACCACCCAGGACCTGCTGCAGACCAAGGCCGCCGTCCTCGGCGCCCGCCGCGCCCTGGACGTGGCCGGACTGAACCTGCCGCTGATCGTCTCGGTGACCGTCGAGACCACGGGCACGATGCTGCTGGGCTCGGAGATCGGCGCGGCGCTGACCGCGCTGGAGCCGCTCGGCATCGACATGATCGGCCTCAACTGCGCCACCGGCCCGGCGGAGATGAGCGAGCACCTGCGCTACCTCTCCCGCCACTCCCGCATCCCGCTGTCGGTCATGCCCAACGCCGGCCTGCCGGTCCTCGGCAAGGACGGCGCGCACTACCCGCTGTCGGCGTCGGAGCTGGCCGACGCCCAGGAGGGCTTCGTCCGCGAGTACGGCATGTCCCTCGTCGGCGGCTGCTGCGGCACCACCCCCGAGCACCTGCGCCAGGTCGTCGAGCGCGTCCGCGACCTCACCCCGGCCGAGCGCGCTCCCCGCCCGGAGCCGGGCGCCGCCTCCCTCTACCAGACCGTGCCCTTCCGCCAGGACACCTCGTACCTGGCGATCGGTGAGCGCACCAACGCCAACGGTTCGAAGAAGTTCCGCGAGGCCATGCTGGAGGGCCGCTGGGACGACTGCGTGGAGATGGCCCGCGACCAGATCCGCGAGGGCGCCCACATGCTCGACCTCTGCGTCGACTACGTGGGCCGCGACGGCGTCGCCGACATGGAGGAGCTGGCGGGACGTTTCGCCACCGCCTCCACGCTGCCCATCGTGCTGGACTCCACCGAGGTCGAGGTCCTCCGCGCCGGCCTGGAGAAGCTCGGCGGCCGCGCGGTCATCAACTCCGTCAACTACGAGGACGGCGACGGCCCGGAGTCCCGCTTCGCCAAGGTCACCCGGTTGGCGCAGGAGCACGGCGCCGCGCTGATCGCGCTGACCATCGACGAGGAGGGCCAGGCCCGCACCCCGGAGAAGAAGGTCGAGATCGCCGAACGGCTGATCGACGACCTCACCGGCAACTGGGGCATCCACGAGTCCGACATCCTCATCGACACCCTGACCTTCACCATCTGCACCGGTCAGGAGGAGTCCCGCAGGGACGGCATCGCCACCATCGAGGCGATCCGCGAGCTCAAGCGCCGCCACCCGGACGTGCAGACCACCCTCGGCCTGTCGAACATCTCCTTCGGCCTCAACCCGGCCGCGCGCATCCTGCTCAACTCCGTCTTCCTCGACGAGTGCGTCAAGGCCGGCCTGGACTCGGCGATCGTGCACGCCTCCAAGATCCTCCCCATCGCCCGCTTCGACGAGGAGCAGGTCACCACCGCCCTCGACCTCATCTACGACCGCCGCGCCGAGGGCTACGACCCGCTGCAGAAGCTGATGGCGCTGTTCGAGGGCGCCACCGCCAAGTCGCTGCGCGCCTCCAAGGCCGAGGAACTGGCCGCGCTCCCGCTGGACGAGCGCCTCAAGCGCCGCATCATCGACGGTGAGCGCAACGGCCTGGAGGCCGACCTGGACGAGGCCCTCACCGAGCGCCCCGCGCTCGACATCGTCAACGAGACCCTCCTGGACGGCATGAAGGTGGTCGGCGAGCTGTTCGGCTCCGGCCAGATGCAGCTGCCGTTCGTGCTCCAGTCCGCCGAGGTCATGAAGACCGCGGTGGCCCACCTGGAGCCGCACATGGAGAAGTCGGACACCGACGGCAAGGGCACCATCGTGCTGGCCACCGTCCGCGGTGACGTGCACGACATCGGCAAGAACCTCGTCGACATCATCCTGTCCAACAACGGCTACAACGTGGTCAACCTCGGCATCAAGCAGCCCGTCTCCGCGATCGTCGAGGCCGCCGAGGAACACCGCGCCGACGTCATCGGCATGTCCGGGCTGCTGGTCAAGTCCACGGTGATCATGAAGGAGAACCTGGAGGAGCTCAACCAGCGCGCCCTCGCCGCCCGCTTCCCGGTCATCCTCGGCGGCGCCGCCCTCACCAGGGCCTACGTCGAGCAGGACCTGCACGAGATCTACGAGGGCGAGGTGCGCTACGCCCGCGACGCGTTCGAGGGCCTGCGCCTGATGGACGCCCTCGTCGCGGTCAAGCGGGGCGTGCCCGGCGCGGCCCTGCCCGAGCTGAAGCAGCGCCGGGTCCGCGCCACCGCGCAGACGGCTCTCGAGGAGCGTCCCGAGGAAGGCCACGTGCGCTCCGACGTCGCCACCGACAACCCGGTCCCCACCCCGCCGTTCCAGGGCACCCGCGTCGTCAAGGGCATCCAGCTCAAGGAGTACGCCTCCTGGCTCGACGAGGGCGCGCTGTTCAAGGGCCAGTGGGGGCTGAAGCAGGCCCGCACCGGCGACGGACCGTCGTACGAGGAACTGGTCGAGACCGAGGGCCGCCCGCGGCTGCGCGGCCTGCTGGACCGGCTGCAGACCGAGAACCTCCTCGAAGCCGCCGTCGTCTACGGCTACTTCCCCTGCGTCTCCAAGGACGACGACCTGATCCTGCTCGACGAGTCGGGCAACGAGCGCACCCGCTTCACCTTCCCGCGCCAGCGCCGCGGCCGCCGGCTGTGCCTGGCGGACTTCTTCCGCCCGGAGGAGTCCGGCGAGACCGACGTGGTCGGGCTGCAGGTCGTCACCGTCGGCTCCCGCATCGGCGAGGAGACCGCCAAGCTCTTCGAGGCCAACGCCTACCGCGACTACCTCGAGCTGCACGGCCTGTCCGTGCAGCTGGCCGAGGCCCTCGCCGAGTACTGGCACGCGCGCGTGCGGTCCGAACTCGGCTACGCGGGCGAGGACCCGGCGGCGATCGAGGACATGTTCGACCTCAAGTACCGGGGCGCCCGCTTCTCCCTCGGCTACGGCGCCTGCCCGGACCTGGAGGACCGCGCGAAGATCGCCGAACTGCTCCGGCCGGAGCGGATCGGCGTGCACCTCTCCGAGGAGTTCCAGCTCCACCCCGAACAGTCCACCGACGCCATCGTCATCCACCACCCCGAGGCGAAGTACTTCAACGCCCGCTGAGCACGCCCGCCGAGCGCCCGCCGAGCACGCCCACCGGACGAAAGGCCGTGTCGCGCTCCTTGCGCGGCGACCGTACGAGGCGCTCCGGCACGCGGCGCCGTACACTGGTCGGTCCATCGCAGGCCGGTTCCCGCACGGGAACCGGCCTGCTCGTCCCCCAAGGAGGTGCGCCGGGATGACGACGACGGTCCCCGCGCCAGGTACCGGCACCGCAGGCGGCTCCGCGCTGCAGGCGGTGCTCCTCGACATGGACGGAACCCTGGTCGACACCGAGGGTTTCTGGTGGGACGTCGAGGTGGAGGTCTTCGCGCGCCTCGGCCACCCGCTCGACGACGCCTGGCGCCACGTGGTGGTCGGCGGCCCCATGGCCCGCAGCGCCGGGTTCCTGATCGAGGCCACCGGCGCGGACATCACCCTCGCCGAGCTGTCCGTGCTGCTCAACGACGGGTTCGAGGACCGGATCGGGCGCTCCCTGCCGCTGATGCCGGGCGCCGCCCGGCTCCTCGCGGAACTGGCCGCGCACGACGTCCCCACCGCCCTGGTCTCCGCCTCCCACCGGCGCATCATCGACCGCGTCCTCACCTCGCTGGGACGGCAGCACTTCCACCTGACCGTCGCGGGCGACGAGGTGGAACGGACCAAGCCGCACCCCGATCCGTACCTGCTGGCCGCGGCGGGACTGGGCGCCGATCCGGTGCGCTGCGCGGTGATCGAGGACACCGCGACCGGCATCGCCGCCGCGGAGGCGGCGGGCTGCCAGGTGGTCGCGGTCCCGTCGGTGGCACCCATCGCCCCGGCCGCCCGGCGCACGGTCGTCCGTTCGCTGGAAGAAGTCGATCTTCCCTTTCTGCACGGTCTGATGGCGGCCGAAGGCGACCCGACGGCGGCCTGATCACGGAAATGCGTCAGATGCTCACCTGGCGTACGGACGGGAATGCGCCGTAAAGCCGAAAGGGCCCCGGCGTCGGAATTCGGCGGTCCCGGCCGGCCGAATTCCGATAGCTGCCGAACCGAGTCGAGCTGTGACGTTCACCACTTGACAGGGGGTCGACATCTACGTCGGGCCATGTCTGCTTGCCCCGTTCCGGGGTGATCGGTGCACCCATGTGTCCCGATTGGTGAACCGTGCGCCCATCGCTCGGGGCGGCGTTCTGTTCAATGCGTCCACATACGGTTCCGCAGCGTGATGGCACGTGTCGGACCCTCAACTCCGGTGTCAGCGAACGGTGCTCACGGTTCGGTCTAATGTCGTCGCGAGAACATCGTTTACCCCCCGTGGCCCGCCCGCACACCCCAGCCGCCGGGTCCACGCCATCGACAGCTCTGGAGAAATACGAGCATGAAGCGCAAGACCCTGGTGCTGCCGGCCGTCATAGGCCTGCTCACCCCCGTGCTCGCCGCCTGCGGCGGCTCCGACGGTGGGGACGGCGGCGGGGACGCGATCGTCGTGGGTACCACCGACAAGTTCACCGTGTCCAAGGAAGCCCCGGCGCCGCTCGACCCCGCGTACGCGTACGACGTCGGCACCTGGAACATCCTGCGGCACTCCGTGCAGACCCTCATGGCGCAGCCGCGCGGCGAGGGCGAGCCGGAGCCCGACGCCGCCGAGAGCTGCCGCTTCACCGACAGCGGCAACGAGCGCTACGCCTGCACGCTGCGTGAGGGTCTGGCGTTCGCGAACGGTGACCCCGTCACCGCGGAGGACGTGAAGTTCTCGTTCGACCGCGCGCTCGAGATCGAGGCCGACAGCGGTGTGTACGGCCTGCTGTCGACCGTCGACCTCGTGGAGGCCAAGGGCGAGCGTGAGGTGATCTTCCACCTCAACACCCCGGACGCCACCCTGCCGTTCAAGCTCTCCACCCCCGTCGCGAGCATCGTCAACCCCGACAACTACGAGAAGAACGCGCTCCGCGACGGCATCGAGGTCGACGGCTCCGGGCCGTACACCCTCAAGGCCGAGGTCTCGGGCGGCGAACTCGTAAAGATCGTCTTCACGAAGAACCCGCACTACAAGGGCATCTTCGAGCCGAAGAACGACAAGGTCGAACTGCGCGCCTTTGACGACGCCGAGGTCATGGGCGCCGCGCTCGAGAGCGGCGACATCCAGGTCATGACCCGCAGCATGACGCCGGACCAGATCAACAAGCTCGCCAACTCCACGGGCAGCATCGACCTGACCGAGACGTCCGGCCTGGAGATTCGTTACCTCGGCTTCAACACCGACGCGGAATCCGTCAAGACGACCGCCGTCCGCCAGGCCATGGCCCAGCTCATCGACCGCGGCCGCCTCGTCTCCGAGGTGTACGGCACCCAGGCGACGCCGCTCTTCTCGCTCATCCCGGCGGGTGTCACCGGACACTCCAACTCGTTCTTCAACACGTACGGGGAGCCCGACCGCAACAAGGCCGAGGAGCTCCTCACCGAGGCCGGCATCACCACCCCGGTGAAGCTGACCCTGCACTACACGACCGACCACTACGGCGCCGCCACCAAGCAGGAGTTCGAGGAGCTGCAGAAGCAGCTCAACGACAGCGGCCTGTTCGACGTCGACATCAAGGGCATCCCCTGGGCCACCTTCCGCCCGGCGGAGATGAAGGGCGAGTACGACGTCTACGGGATGGGCTGGTTCCCCGACTTCCCGGACGCCGACAGCTACACCGCGCCGTTCCTCGACGAGGACAACATGCTCGGTTCCCCGTACAACAACAAGGACATCCGCAAGACGCTCATCCCCGAGTCCCGTCGCGCGGCCGACCGCCTCAACGCCGCCGAGGCCTTCAACAAGATCCAGGACATCGTCGCGGAGGACGTCCCGGTCCTGCCGCTGTGGCAGGGCAAGCAGTACCTCGCGTCGCGGGACGGCATCACGGGCGCGGAGTGGGCCATCAACTCCTCCGCCGTCCTCCAGCTCTGGGAGCTCGGCCGCGGCGTCACCGGCTGACCCGACCCGGCACCGAGCGAACGGCAGGGCGCCCCTTCGGGAAGAAGGGGCGCCCTGCCGCGTCGTACGAGCCGGAGGAACCGGGCGGGAGGCCGACGGGGCCCTCCCACCCGGTGCTACTGCGCGCCGGGGCGGACCAGCCCGCTCTCGTACGCGTACACCGCCGCCTGCACACGGTCGCGCAGCCCCAGCTTCGTGAGCACGTGACCCACATGCGTCTTCACGGTGGTCTCGCTGACGAACAGATCGGCCGCGATCTCCGCGTTGGACAGCCCGCGCGCCACCAGCTTGAGCACCTCGACCTCACGGTCGGTCAGCGTGTGCAGCGTGTCCGGCACCGGCTCCTCACCGGAGGGCAGGTGCGTCGCGTACTTGTCCAGCAGCCGGCGCGTGATGCTCGGCGCGAGCATCGCCTCACCGGCCGCCACCACGCGGATCGCCTGCACCAGTTCATTGGCCGGCGCGTCCTTCAGCAGGAACCCGCTGGCACCCGCCCGCAGCGCCTCCACCACGTACTCGTCGAGATCGAACGTGGTCAGCACCAGCACCTTCGCCGGACCGTCCCGGCCGGGCCCGGTGATCTGCCGCGTCGCCTCGACACCGTCCATCCGCGGCATACGGATGTCCATCAGCACCACATCGGGCTGCAGGGCCCGCACCTGGTCGAGCGCCTGGAGGCCGTCCCCGGCCTCGCCGACGACCGCGATGTCCTGCTCCGCCTCCAGAATCATCCGGAAGCCGGTTCTCAGCAGCGGCTGGTCGTCGACCAGTAGGACGCGGATGGCCACATGAGTCTCCTTCGCTAGTCCCGCCCCATTCTGCCCTGGGCGTCCCCGCCCGCCTCGGGCGCCCTGACGGGGAGCGGATACGGCGGGGGAGTGCCGCCGAACTCCGGGCACACCGCCCGGTGGTCGCACCAGCCGCACAGCTTGGTCGGCCGCGGCCGCCACTCACCGGTCTCCGTGGCCAGCCGGATCGCCTCCCACAGCGCGTGCAGCTTGCGCTCCACCCGCTCCAGGTCCGCCACGACCGGGTCGTACGTCAGCACGTCACCGCTGCCCAGGTACACCAGCTGCAGCCGGCGCGGGACCACCCCCTTCAGCCGCCACACCACCAGCGCGTAGAACTTCATCTGGAACAGCGCACCCTCGGCGTACTCCGGCCGCGGCGCCTTGCCCGTCTTGTAGTCGACGATCCGCACCTCACCGGTGGGCGCCACGTCGACCCGGTCGATGATGCCGCGCAGCCGCAGCCCCGACTCCAGCTCGGCCTCCACGAACAGCTCACGCTCGGCCGGCTCCAGCCGCGTCGGGTCCTCCAGCGTGAACCAGCGCTCGACCAGCCGCTCCGCCTCACCCAGCCAACGGGCCAGCCGCTCGCCCTCCGGATCGTCCGCGAACAGCTCCACGACCTCCGGCCGGGTCTCGCGCAGCCGCTCCCACTGGCCGGGGATCAGCTGCGTCGCCCGCGGCACCGTACGCTCGGCGACGGGCGCGTCGAAGAGCCGCTCGAGGACCGCGTGCACCAGCGTGCCGCGCGTGGCCGCCTCGCTCGGCTTCTCGGGCAGCTTGTCGATCACCCGGAACCGGTAGAGCAACGGGCACTGCATGAAGTCACCGGCGCGCGAGGGCGACAGCGACGCCGGGGGCGCGGCGGCCACGGCACCGCCCGCTGCCGCGGCGCCGGTGTCTTCGGTGCGGGTATCCATGTCCAAGACCATACGGCCCACCACCGACAACGGGACCCGTCACGGGACGCAACGGAACCGCACCGCCACGGACGGTTGCGCCCGGGGCCGGCGGGTACCAGCGTGAACGGCGGGACGCATGCGTTCACGCACCGCCGCGCCGCACCCGCCGGGCACGCGCCCCCGCGCCACGGCACGGGGAACAGAAGGGGTGCCGGGGCGGAACGAGCGGGAACGACCGCATAGCATCGACCGCAGAGACCCCTCCGCCCCGCACCGGTCGGCGGCGGAGGACGCTTCGACTGAGGGGACACCGTGGACGAGAGCGGCGGGAGCGGGCAGCCGCGAACCGGCAGCGACGAGGCGGCCGAGCGCCCTACGGGGCCGTCGACCCCGGCCGCCGGCACCGCACGCCAGGGAGCACGGCCGCACGACGACCGGCCGGCGCCCGAGGACACGGCCGGCACCGCTCCCACGGAACCCGACCCCGCACCCCCGGCCGTCACCGCCGAACCGGCCGCCACCACCGAACGGGCCACCACCACCGAACGGGCCGGCCCCGGACCCTCGGACCGGGACACCGACACGCCGGGCCCGGCACCCACGGCAGTCCCGGACGAGACACCGCACCCCGCACCCGCGGCGGACCCCCGCCCGGACACCCCGGTGCCCCCCGGCGGCGGTGAGGACCACACCCGCACCCTCGCCTCCTCCGGCACCGGCACCACCAAACCACCGCACCGCCCCAAGGAACCCGGCGGCGGCATCCTCATGGGCCGCCCCTTCGGCGTACCCGTCTACGTCGCCCCCAGCTGGTTCCTCGTCGCCGCACTCATCACCTGGGTCTTCGGCGGCCAGCTCGACCGCGTCCTGCCCGAGCTCGGCGGCGCCCGCTACCTCGTCGCACTGTTCTTCGCGGTCGCCTTCTACGCCTCCGTCCTCGTCCACGAACTCGCCCACACCGTCGCCGCCCTGCGCTACGAACTGCCGGTGCGCCGCATCCAGCTCCAGTTCTTCGGCGGCGTCTCCGAGATCGAGAAGGAGTCCGAGACACCGGGCCGCGAGTTCGTCCTCGCCTTCGTCGGCCCCCTGCTGTCCCTGGTCCTCTCAGGCGTGTTCTACCTCGCCCTGCAGGCCGTCGAACCCGGCACCGTCCCCGGCGTCCTGCTCGCCGGACTGATGATCTCCAACCTCATCGTGGCCGCGTTCAACCTGCTGCCCGGCCTGCCCCTCGACGGCGGCCGCATGCTCCGGGCCGTCGTCTGGAAGATCACCGGCAAGCCCATGGCCGGCACGATCGCCGCCGCCTGGGTCGGCCGCGCCCTCGCCGTCACGGTCCTCATCGGCCTGCCGCTCCTCACCCACTCCGGAGCCCTCGGCGCCGCCCCCGAGGACTTCGGCGGCATGGACACCATCACCGACGGCCTGCTCGCCGCCATCCTCGCCGCGATCATCTGGACCGGCGCCGGCAACAGCCTGCGCATGGCCCGGCTCCGCGAGCACCTCCCCGAACTGCGCGCCCGCGCCCTCACCCGCCGGGCCGTCCCCGTCGAGGGCGACACCCCGCTCTCCGAGGCACTGCGCCGTGCCAACGACGCCGGCGCCCGCGCCCTCGTCGTCGTCGACGCCCAGGGCGAACCCCTCTCCCTGGTCCGCGAGGCCGCCATCGTCGGCGTCCCCGAACACCGCCGCCCCTGGGTCGCCGTCAGCAGCCTCGCCCAGGACCTCACCGACGGCATGCGCGTCTCCGCCGAGCTCTCCGGCGAGGACCTCCTCGAAGCCCTCCGCGCCACCCCGGCCACCGAGTACCTGGTCGTGGAGGAGTCCGGCGAGATCTACGGCGTGCTCTCCACGGCCGACGTGGAACGCGCCTTCGTCAAGGCGATGGCCCGGCCCAGCTGAACGCACCGCACGCGCGCGTGCGCGCCGCCGGCCCCGACGTGGTCGGCGGCCCCCGCCGGGACCGGTAGGCTGGTCACATGTCCGAACCGACCGGTGCCGCCCGCCGTCGCGGGCCCTTCAAGGTCGGGGACCAGGTCCAGCTCACCGACCCCAAGGGACGCCACTACACGTTCACGCTCGAAGCCGGGAAGAACTTCCACACCCACAAGGGCTCCTTCCCGCACGACGAGCTGATCGGCGCACCCGAAGGCAGTGTTGTCCGCACCACCGGAAACGTCGCCTACCTGGCGCTGCGCCCCCTGCTCCCCGACTACGTCCTGTCCATGCCCCGCGGGGCGGCCGTCGTCTACCCGAAGGACGCGGGGCAGATCCTCGCCTTCGCCGACATCTTCCCCGGCGCGCGCGTCGTGGAGGCCGGCGTCGGCTCCGGCTCGCTCAGCAGCTTCCTGCTCCGGGCCATCGGCGACCAGGGCATGCTGCACTCCTACGAGCGCCGCGCCGACTTCGCCGAGATCGCCCGGGCCAACGTCGAGCGCTACTTCGGCGGCCCCCACCCCGCCTGGCAGCTCACCGTGGGCGACCTCCAGGACAACCTCAGCGACGTCGACGTCGACCGGGTCATCCTCGACATGCTCGCCCCCTGGGAGTGCCTGGAGTCCGTCTCCAAGGCGCTCGTCCCCGGCGGCATCCTCTGCTGCTACGTGGCGACCACCACCCAGCTCGCCCGGACCGTCGAGTCCATCCGCGAGATCGGCTGCTTCAACGAGCCGACCTCGTGGGAGACCATGATCCGCAACTGGCACATCGAGGGCCTGGCCGTCCGGCCCGACCACCGGATGATCGGCCACACCGGCTTCCTGCTCACCGCCCGCCGTCTCGCCGACGGCGTCGAGCCGCCCATGCGCCGCCGCCGCCCCGCCAAGGGCGCCTACGGCGAGGACTACGCCGGACCGAACGCCGACGGAGGCGCCGCCCGCTGACGACGGCCCCGGGCCGCACCCAACGCAAGGGCGCCGTGGCCGTGTTCCCCGCACCGTCCGGGAACTCGGCCACGGCGCCCACGCATTGGAGCACCCCGTCGGCACCGCACCACCCGGGGCACGGAACCCACACGACGCGACGACCCCACACACGCGCGCGACCCGGCGCCCCGGGCACCGCCCCCGCCGTACCGCCGCGCTGTGACGTATGGCACTATGCGGTCCACCCCCACCGGCACAGCCCTCACAGGAGACACATCTCTCGTGCAGCACTCCGCCGTCCCGGAACTGGACCACACCCGCACCCGCCCGATGCACTGGCTCGCCACGGCCACGGCCCTCGCGGCGGTCGTCGCCCTCTCCTCCGTCCTGCAGCCCGACCCGGCGACCGCGGTCCAGGCGGGCCCCGAGACACCGTCCGCCCCGGTCACCGCGCCGGCCCCCGACCCCGCCGCGGTGGACTTCCCGATCGAGTGCGGTCCCTACGAGGCCGTGGTCACCAAGAAGGCTTCCGGAGACCTCGACGGCGACGGCCTGCCCGAGACGGTCGCGGTGGTCCGCTGCGACGCGGGCTCCGGCAGCCCGCCCAACGGCGTGTACGTCCTCACCCAGGGCACCGCGGCCGAGCCCCGGGTCGTCGCCACCCTGGTCGACCCGGCCGAGCAGCGCAGCGTCACCGACTTCGCCGTCCGTGACGGCGCCGTCACGGCCACCCTGCTCGGCTACTCCTCGGTGGACGTCCCCAGTTGCTGCCCGGACGTCACGGACCGGGCCAAGTGGCAGTGGCGGAACGGCGCGTTCGTCCGCTCGACGCCCCCCGAGGCACGTGGCGTGTGACCCACCCCCTCGCGCGTGAGCCGAGGGGTCGCTCCACCTAGTGTGAGAAATCAGACAAGAGTGACCTTATGCCCTCAGTTGGTCACTCCGCGTCCGGCCCGTAGACCTCCACACTGTCCGAAACACGACGCACATGAATGCACTCACCCGGACACTCCCGCGCCGAATCCACCACATCCGTCAACAGCGGCAGCGGAACCGGCGCCGTCGCACCCGGGTCCTGCAGCAACTCGTCGCCGGCACCCTTCACATACGCCAGACCGTCGATGTCCAGCTCGAAGACCTCGGGGGCGTACTGGGCGCAGATGCCGTCACCGGTACAGAGGTCCTGGTCGATCCAGACCTCCAGCGCCCCATTTCCGGCCCCGGCCTCCTGCTGCACGGTCATCTCTCCTGCCATTTCCCCCGCCGGCCCGGCCGACACTCGGTAAGTCGGCCCAGCTCTGACGGGTGTTGAACACTTCGACCCTACCTCCGTCAGCTTTCCAATCATGTTCAGTGGGTATTCCCCTGGCGTGAGGGAGAGCGCAAGGGTGAAGATCGGACACACCTTGACAGTCTTTGTGATCTAGGGGTTTCAATCGACACCCACCCAGGTAGGGTCTGGAAGCGTCCAGCTCCCCTTGGAGGAGGTGAGGACCGTGGCAGCCCACGACGACGACATGAACCGCGGCATCCGCCCGGGACGAGGGTCCGACGACCCGGCCGGGCAGATCGCCTACCTTGAGCAGGAGATCGCCGTCCTGCGACGCAAGCTCGCCGACTCGCCGCGACACACGAGGATTCTCGAAGAGCGGATCGTCGAACTGCAGACGAATCTGGCCGGCGTGTCCGCCCAGAACGAGCGGCTCGCCAACACACTGCGCGAGGCCCGCGACCAGATCGTGGCCCTCAAGGAAGAGGTCGACCGGCTCGCCCAGCCGCCGGCCGGTTTCGGTGTCTTCCTGCAGGCGAACGAGGACGGCACCGCAGACATCTTCACCGGAGGCCGCAAACTCCGTGTGAACGTCAGCCCCAGTGTCGAACTCGACGAGCTCAGGCGCGGCCAGGAGCTCATGCTCAACGAAGCGCTCAACGTGGTCGAGGCCATGAAGTTCGAGCGCGTCGGAGACATCGTCACCCTCAAGGAGATCCTCGAGGACGGCGAACGCGCCCTGGTGCTCGGGCACACCGACGAGGAACGGGTGGTCCGGCTCGCCGAACCACTGCTGGACGTCACCATCCGGCCCGGCGACGCCCTGCTGCTCGAACCCCGCTCCGGGTACGTCTACGAGGTCGTCCCCAAGAGCGAGGTCGAGGAACTCGTCCTCGAAGAGGTCCCCGACATCGGCTACGAGCAGATCGGCGGCCTGGGTAACCAGATCGAGGCCATCCGTGACGCGGTCGAGCTGCCGTACCTCTACCCGGACCTGTTCAAGGAGCACGAACTGCGGCCGCCCAAGGGCGTGCTGCTCTACGGGCCCCCCGGATGCGGCAAGACGCTCATCGCCAAGGCCGTGGCCAACTCGCTGGCCAAGAAGGTCGCCGAGGTGACCGGCCAGGCCGCCGGCAAGAGCTTCTTCCTCAACATCAAGGGACCCGAGCTCCTCAACAAGTACGTCGGCGAGACCGAGCGGCAGATCCGCCTCGTCTTCCAGCGCGCCCGTGAGAAGGCCAGTGAGGGCACCCCCGTCATCGTCTTCTTCGACGAGATGGAGTCCCTCTTCCGCACCCGCGGATCCGGTGTCAGCTCGGACGTGGAGAACACCATCGTCCCCCAGCTGCTCGCCGAGATCGACGGTGTGGAGGGCCTGGAGAACGTGGTCGTGATCGGCGCCTCCAACCGCGAGGACATGATCGACCCGGCCATCCTGCGCCCCGGCCGTCTCGATGTGAAGATCAAGATCGAGCGTCCGGACGCCGAGGCGGCCAAGGACATCTTCGGCAAGTACCTCACCGAACGCCTCCCGCTCCACGCCGACGACCTCGGCGAGAACGGTGGCGACAAGTCGATCACCGTCCAGGGCATGATCCAGACCGCCGTGGAACAGATGTACGCCGAATCCGAGGAGAACCGCTTCCTGGAAGTCACCTACGCCAACGGTGACAAGGAAGTGCTCTACTTCAAGGACTTCAACTCCGGCGCCATGATCGAGAACATCGTCGGCCGCGCCAAGAAAATGGCGATCAAGGACTTCCTCGAGAAGGCCCAGAAGGGTCTGCGCGTCTCCCACCTGCTCCAGGCCTGCGTGGACGAGTTCAAGGAGAACGAGGACCTGCCCAACACCACCAACCCGGACGACTGGGCCCGCATCTCCGGAAAGAAGGGTGAACGGATCGTCTACATCCGGACACTCATCACCGGAAAGCAGGGCGCGGACACCGGGCGCTCCATCGACACGGTGGCGAACACCGGACAGTACCTGTAAAAAGCAGGGCGGCTGCGGGTGTCCTCCCCGGGCATCCGCAGCCGATTGTTTTTCCGGTCACCGCCATACCGAGGCAATGACGCAAATGATCTCCCCACCAGCGCAAAGGCGTTCTAGGCTCTTTCGTACCGCCGAGTCGCGCAGTGCGGGGACGGGCACCGCACACGCACCGGAGCACCAGCGGTACTTGAGCGCCGCCCCCGACCGAGGGCGCCGCCGGGCAAGGAGGGCCGCATGACCGTACGGCGAGTAATGGGCATCGAGACGGAGTACGGGATCTCCGTCCCCGGCCACCCCAATGCCAATGCCATGCTCACCTCGTCCCAGATCGTCAACGCCTACGCGGCGGCGATGCACCGGGCCCGCCGAGCCCGCTGGGACTTCGAGGAGGAGAACCCGCTGCGGGACGCACGGGGCTTCGACCTCGCCCGTGAGGCCGCCGACGCCAGCCAGCTCACCGACGAGGACATCGGCCTGGCCAACGTCATCCTCACCAACGGGGCACGGCTCTACGTCGACCACGCGCACCCCGAGTACAGCGCCCCCGAGGTCACCAACCCCCGCGACGCCGTCCTCTGGGACAAGGCCGGCGAACGCATCATGGCGGAGGCCGCCGACCGCGCGGCCCAGCTCCCCGGCGCCCAGCCGATCCACCTCTACAAGAACAACACCGACAACAAGGGCGCCTCCTACGGCACGCACGAGAACTACCTGATGAAGCGGGAGACCGCCTTCTCGGACATCGTGCGCCACCTCACCCCGTTCTTCGTCTCCCGCCAGGTCTTCGCCGGGGCCGGCCGCGTCGGCATCGGCCAGGACGGCCACGAGCACGGCTTCCAGCTCAGCCAGCGCGCGGACTACTTCGAGGTCGAGGTGGGCCTCGAGACCACCCTCAAGCGCCCGATCATCAACACCCGCGACGAGCCGCACGCGGACGCCGAGAAGTACCGCCGCCTGCACGTGATCATCGGCGACGCGAACCTCTCCGAGATCTCGACCTACCTGAAGCTCGGCACCACGGCCCTGGTCCTCTCCATGATCGAGGACGGTTTCATCGCCGTCGACCTCGCCGTCGACCAGCCCGTGCGCACCCTCCACCAGGTTTCGCACGACCCCACACTGAAGCGGCTGGTCACCCTCCGCAGCGGCCGCACCCTGACCGCCGTGCAGCTTCAGATGGAGTACTACGAACTCTCCCGCAAGTACGTCGAGGAGCGCTTCGGCGCCGACGTCGACGACCAGACGAGGGACGTCCTGACCCGCTGGGAGGACACCCTCAACCGCCTCGAGAACGACCCCATGAGCCTGGCCGGCGAACTCGACTGGGTCGCCAAGCGCGAGCTCATGGAGGGCTACCGGCGCCGCGACAGCCTCGACTGGGACGCGGCCCGACTGCACCTCGTCGACCTCCAGTACGCCGACGTCCGCGCCGAGAAGGGTCTCTACAACCGGCTCGTCGCCCGCGGCAAGATCAAGCGCCTGCTCGACGAGAGCGACGTGGAGCAGGCCCGTACGAAGCCGCCGGAGGACACCCGCGCGTACTTCCGGGGCCGCTGCCTGGAGCAGTACGCCGACGACGTCGCCGCGGCCTCATGGGACTCGGTCATCTTCGACCTGCCCGGCCGGGACTCGCTGCAACGCGTTCCAACCCTCGAACCGCTTCGCGGAACGCGTAATCACGTCAAGGAGCTCCTGGACCGCTGTCGCACCGCGGAAGACCTGGTCAGGGTGCTGTCGGGGAACTGAGGGGTACCCGAGCGGGGCGTACCGCACAGGGTGCGAACGAGCGACGTCCGGGAATCATCGAGATGGCCCCCGGACGTTGTGACAACTGCAGGGCCAATGTCAGACCCGGCGAGTAGGGTCTGATCACCACCGATCGGCAGCAATGCCGACCATGTCGGGCGAACTGAGCGGGGTGAGGGTTATGGCGACCAAGGACACCGGCGGCGGACAGCAGAAGGCCACACGCTCGAACGAAGAGGTCGAGGAGCAGGCGCCCGAGGCGCAGGCGAGCGAGGACCTCAAGGAGCGGCAGGAGAAGCTGAGCGACGACGTCGACTCGGTTCTGGACGAGATCGATGACGTCCTCGAGGAGAATGCAGAGGACTTCGTTCGAAGTTTCGTTCAGAAGGGCGGCGAGTAGCCTTCGAATCGAAGGTTGCGACGGGGGAATTGGGCGGATGTCGAAGTGGGTATGAAGCGCTGCTCGCGGTGCAAGGAGACCAAGTCGCGGGCAGCCTTCGCCAGTAATAAGGCGGCCCGTGACGGGTTGCAGGCTTACTGCCGTGAGTGCTGGGCTGAGTATCACCAAACGCGGCAGCCGGCGAAAGGGCGGAACGTCGGGCCACGGGTGGAGGCGCCCGAGGGGTACAAGTTCTGTCGTAGTTGCGAGGAGATCAAGCCGCACAGTCAGTGGCATCGCAATGCCACGGCATCCGACGGCTTGTCGACGAGTTGCAAGGCGTGTCGCGCGGCGAAGGGTCGGGCGGGCCACCTGAAGCGCCACTACGGCATGACTGAGGCTGAACGCGACGACATGGTCGCTTCGCAGATGGGCCTCTGCGTTATCTGCCTGAAGGCCCCGGCCGCCCATGTGGATCACTGCCACAAGACGGGTAAGGTCCGTGGCGTACTGTGCTTCAACTGCAACTCGGCCATCGGCAAGTTGGGAGACGACCCCGACGCTGTTCGTCGGGCGGCCGACTACTTGGAAGGAAACGCGTGGAAGCCAACACTCGTAGCACCGGGCGTCTACCGGCTGCCTTCCTGACGCCCGGGTCGTCCTCCTTCATGGACTTCCTCACCGATCACCAGCCGGAGATGCTCCCGGGCAACCGGCAGCTCCCGCCCACCCAGGGCGTGATCGAGGCGCCGCACGGCACGACGATCATCGCCGTGACGTTCCCGGGCGGTGTCGTGCTGGCCGGTGACCGTCGGGCCACCATGGGCAACATCATCGCCCAGCGGGACATCGAGAAGGTCTTCCCGGCCGACGAGTACTCGGCGGTGGGCATCGCCGGTACGGCCGGTCTGGCCGTGGAGATGGTGAAGCTCTTCCAGCTCGAGCTGGAGCACTTCGAGAAGGTGGAGGGCACCCAGCTCTCCCTGGAGGGCAAGGCGAACCGCCTGTCCACCATGATCCGTTCCAACCTCGGCATGGCCATGCAGGGCCTCGCCGTGGTCCCCCTCTTCGCCGGTTTCGACGTGGACCGCGACAAGGGCCGCATCTTCTCCTACGACGTGACGGGCGGCCGCTCCGAGGAGCACGGCTTCGCGGCCACGGGGTCCGGCTCGATCTTCGCGCGCGGCGCCATGAAGAAGCTCTTCCGTGAGGACCTGAGCGAGCAGGAGGCCACGACGCTCGTCGTCCAGGCCCTGTACGACGCGGCCGACGACGACTCGGCGACGGGCGGTCCCGACGTCGCCCGCCGGATCTACCCGATCGTCACCGTGATCACCGAGGACGGGTTCCGTCGTCTCACCGACGAGGAGTCCTCCGAGATCGCCCGCTCGGTGCTGGAGCGGCGCCTGGAGCAGCCGGACGGCCCGCGGGCCTCCCTGCTCTGACGGCGACCCCCCTCTTCCCAGGTGCTCCAGTGACTCCGACAGCAGAAAGGGACGGATAACCGGTGTCGACGCCGTTCTATGTCTCACCCCAGCAGGCGATGGCCGACCGGGCGGAGTACGCCCGCAAGGGCATCGCCCGTGGCCGCAGCCTGGTCGTGCTGCAGTACGCCGACGGCATCGTCTTCGTCGGCGAGAACCCGTCCCGCGCGCTGCACAAGTTCAGCGAGATCTACGACCGGATCGGCTTCGCGGCCGCCGGCAAGTACAACGAGTACGAGAACCTGCGGATCGGCGGCGTCCGCTACGCCGACCTCCGCGGCTACACCTACGACCGCGACGACGTGACGGCGCGCGGTCTCGCCAACGTCTACGCCCAGACCCTCGGCACCATCTTCTCCTCGGCGGCCGAGAAGCCGTACGAGGTGGAGCTGGTCGTCGCCGAGGTGGGCGAGACACCGGACGGCGACCAGATCTACCGGCTGCCGCACGACGGTTCGATCGTGGACGAGCACGGTTCGGTGGCGGTCGGCGGCAACGCCGAGCAGATCAGCACCTACCTGGACCAGCGCCACCAGGACGGCATGACGCTGGCCGAGGCGCTGAAGCTGGCCGTGCAGGCCCTGTCCCGGGACACCAACGGCAGCGAGCGGGAAATTCCCGCCGAGCGCCTGGAGGTCGCGGTGCTGGACCGTACGCGTCCGCAGCAGCGCAAGTTCCGGCGGATCGTGGGCCGTCAGCTCTCCCGGCTGCTGGAGTCCGGCGGTGCGGAGACGGTCGGCGAGGCCGAGGACGAGGGCGGCGACGAGGAGAAGTAACCCCCTCCGAGCACAGCACCGCCCCAGCACAGCCCCACCGCTCCACAGTGCGCCCCGGCCGTTCATGGCCGGGGCGCGCGGCGTTGTCAGCGGGTCAGCGGGTCAGTGCGACGGCACGGCCGTCGAGCCCCGTACGACCAGTTCCACGGGGATGTCGCCGCCGTCCGGTTCGCGCCCCTCCAGCACGGCCAGCAGGGCGTGCATGCCCCGTTCCCCGAAGAGTTCCGCGTCCAGGCGGACCGTCGTCAGCTCCGGGTCGAGGGCGGTGGCGAGGGCCAGGTCGTCGAGGCCGGTGACGGAGAGGTCGTCGGGGACGCGCAGGCCGAGCCGGCGGGCCGCCTTGTACGCGCCGGCGGCGAGTTTGTCGTCGTCGCAGACGAGTGCGGTGGGCCGGGGGCCGGGGCCGGCGAGGGCGGCTTCGGCGGCGGCGCGGGCGCCGTCGATGGTGATGGGTGCTCGGGCGGTGCGTACCTCGGTGCCGGGGACGGCGGCGAGGCGGGTGGCGAGTTCGCGGGCGCGGACCTCGAAGGTCCAGGAGGCGATGTCGGCGGCGAGGTGGAGGAAGCGCCGGTGGCCGAGGCCGAGCAGGTGGTCGGCGAGCTGCCGGACGCCGTCCGCGATGTCGAGGTTGACGGTGGCGGCGGCGCCGGGGCTGCCGTCGGGGTCGCTGTCGAGCATGACCAGGGGCAGCTGGTCGCCGCGGATGGCGGTGAGGGCGTCGGCGGCCATGGAGGAGGCGATGACGCCGTCGAGGGCGGCCCGGGCGGAGGCGAAGGGGTCGCGGGCGGGGCCGATGCCCGCGGGGGAGGGGTAGAGCACCACGCCGAAGCCGTGCTCGGCGGCGACGCGGGCGGCGCCGGTGTAGACGCCGGCGAAGAACTCGGTGGTGAGGGCGGGGACCACGAGGAGGACGGTGCGGGTGTGGCCGAGGCGGAGGTTGCGGGCGGCGAGGTTGGGCCGGTAGCCGAGGTCCTGGGCGGCCCGCCGGACGCGCTCGGCGGTGGCCGTGGAGACGCGTCCGCGCCATTTGTCGCCCAGGACCAGGGAGACCGCCGCCTGGGAGACCCCGGCGGCCTGGGCGACGTCACGGCTGGTGGGTCGGGTGCTGCCTCGTGCCACCGGTGGCCTGTTCCCTTCGGCTGCGCTCATCTGGACTCGTCGACAGCGCTCATGGTACGTATGACGGCGGACGTTATACGTAACACTTATGGCTTCACCGACCCCGTGCACGCGGGAAGAAGGGCAGGACATGGCCTCCGGATACCTGGAGATCCTCAGGGCGAGACATGCCACGCGCCTGCTCACCGGCACGCTCGTGGGGCGGCTGCCGAACGGGACCGCCGCGATCGCCATCGTGCTGTTCGTCCGCGCGGAGGGCGGCAGCTACAGCCTCGCCGGGGCGCTGGCCGCGGTGTACGGGGTGGCGCACGCGGTGGGGCAGCCGCTGCTGGGCCGGCTGGTGGACCTGTACGGGCAGCCGCGGGTGCAGTTGCCGGCCGCGGTCGTCTCGGGGCTCGGGATGACGGCGTTCGCCCTCATGGGGGTGGAGCCGCTGCCGTGGGCCTACGCCGCGATGGTGGTCGCCGGTCTGTTCACGCCGCCGCTGGAGGGCGGTCTGCGGGCGTTGTGGCCGTCCGTGCTGCGCGGCAAGGAGGAGCGGGTCCACACGGCGTACGCGATGGACGCGGTGGCGCAGGAGGTGATGTTCACCGTCGGGCCGCTGCTGGTGACGGTGTTCGTGGCGCTGTGGTCCCCGCAGACGGCGCTGGTGCTGCTCAACGTCATAGGTGTGCTGGGCGCGCTGTCCGTGGTCGCGTCGCCGCCGTCGCGGGCGTGGCGTTCGGAGCCGCGGGAGGCGCACTGGCTGGGCGCGCTGCGCTCGCCGGGGCTGCTGGCGCTGCTGGCGGCGTTCCTGTTCGTGGGGTGCGCGCTCGGCTCCATCACGCTGGCGGCCAGGTCGTACGCGGACGAGAACGGCGGGGACGTCGTCTACGGGTGGCTGATGGCGGGCATCGGGCTGGGTGCCCTGGTGGGCGGCGGGGTGTACGGGGCGCGGCAGTGGCTGGGTGCGCCGGAGCGCCGACTGCGGTTGCTGGTGGCCGCGCTGGCGGTGTGTTACCTGCCGTTGATGCTGCTGCCGGGTCCGGTGGCCATGACGGGTCTGGCGGCGGTCGCGGGGGTGTTCCTGGCGCCGGCGATCGCGTGTGCGTTCGTGCTGGTGGACCGGCACGCGCCGCGGGGGACGGTGACGGAGGCGTTCTCGTGGCTGGTGACGACGTTCACGGTGGGCTCGTCGCTGGGGACGGGGCTCACGGGGCCCGTGGTGGAGTGGGGCGGGACGCTGTGGGGCTTCGCGGTGCCGGGGGCGGCGGGCGCGGTGTCGTTGCTGGTTCTGCTGGTCACGGGGCGGGTTCTGGCTGTTCCCCGCGGGGGAGCGGTTGTTGCGGTCTCATCCGAAAATGATCCGAACCGTGCCGTCGAACCCCGTTTCAGCTCCGGGGATCGGGCGTAATGTTCAGTCATGGACCGCCGCATTTTCGGGCTGGAGAACGAGTACGGCGTCACGTGTACGTTCAGGGGACAGCGCCGCCTGTCTCCTGACGAGGTGGCTCGGTACCTCTTCCGCCGTGTCGTGTCATGGGGCCGCAGCAGCAATGTGTTCCTGCGGAACGGTGCCCGCCTGTATCTCGATGTGGGCTCGCACCCCGAATACGCGACACCCGAATGTGACAACGTGACCGAACTGGTCACTCACGACAAGGCCGGCGAGCGCATTCTCGAAGGGCTGCTGGTCGACGCGGAACGCCGCCTGCACGAGGAGGGAATCGCGGGCGACGTCTACCTCTTCAAGAACAACACCGACTCGGCGGGCAACTCGTACGGGTGCCACGAGAACTATCTGGTGGCCCGGCACGGGGAGTTCTCCCGGCTCGCGGACATCCTCATCCCGTTCCTCGTCACGCGGCAGCTGCTGTGCGGCGCGGGCAAGGTGCTGCAGACGCCGCGCGGTGCCGTGTACTGCGTCAGTCAGCGTGCCGAGCACATCTGGGAGGGGGTCTCCTCGGCGACGACCCGTTCCCGGCCGATCATCAACACCCGTGACGAGCCGCACGCGGACGCGGAGCGCTACCGCCGCCTCCACGTCATCGTGGGTGATTCGAACATGTCCGAGACGACCATGCTGCTGAAGGTCGGGGCCACCGATCTGGTGCTGCGCATGATCGAGGCGGGCACGGTGATGCGGGACCTGACCCTGGAGAACCCGATCCGGGCGATCCGCGAGGTCAGCCATGACATCACGGGCCGCCGCAAGGTGCGCCTGGCGAGCGGCCGTGAGGCCTCCGCCCTGGAGGTGCAGCGGGAGTACTACGAGAAGGCCGTCGACTTCTGCGAGCGGCGCGGTATCCGCACGGGCACCGTGGAGCAGGTGCTGGAGCTGTGGGGCCGCACGCTCGACTCGATCGAGTCGGAGGATCTGGACCGGATCGGCACCGAGATCGACTGGGTGATGAAGTACCAGCTCATCGAGCGGTACCGGGCCAAGCACAACATGACCATGTCGAATCCGCGGGTCGCGCAGATAGACCTCGCGTACCACGACATCCACCGCCGGCGGGGGCTGTACTACCTGCTGGAGAAGAAGGGGCAGGCGGCCCGCGTCTGCAACGACCTGAAGATCTTCGAGGGCAAGTCCGTTCCGCCGCAGACCACTCGGGCCCGGCTGCGCGGTGACTTCATCCGGCGGGCCCAGGAACAGCGCCGTGATTTCACCGTCGACTGGGTGCACCTGAAGCTGAACGACCAGGCGCAGCGCACCGTGTTGTGCAAGGACCCGTTCCGTTCGGTGGACGACCGGGTGGAGAAGCTGATCGCCGGAATGTGAGCCGGAGCGCGTTCCGTCGAGCCGATCGGGTGTTTCCGGTCCGGTCACGGAACGCGTCGTGGGGCGCCGTACGTTAGCCGTACGGCGCCCTTCTCGCATCGTAGAGTTGCGCGCACGCCCTTCAGACAAGATCCGAACCGATACGAGGCCCCCACCGTGCGCCGACGCTCACTTCTCATCGCCGTACCCGCCGGATTCGCGACGCTCGCCGCCTGCGGTGACGGCGCGTCCGACTCGGACGACGCCAGCAGCAGCCCGTCCGTGTCCGAGAGTGGTTCGGCGAAGCCGCCGAAGATCGTGGACGGTCCGTTGCCGGCGATCACGGCCGGTACGGAGTTCGGTGCGAAGCCGACCGTCGCCAAGGGCAGCGGTGATCCGTCGGAGGACCTGGCGGTGAAGACGGTCATCGCGGGCAACGGCCGTACGGTCGCCGAGAACGACTACGTGCAGGCGCACTACCTGGGTCAGGTCTGGGCGACGGCGAAGGTCTTCGACAACTCCTACGACCGCGGGGCGCCCCTGGTGATGCAGCTCGCCCAGGGCGGCATCATCGACGGCTGGCGCTACGGGCTGGCGGGGAAGAAGGCGGGCAGCCGGGTCGAGATCGCGGTGCCGCCGGCCCTGGGGTACGGCTCGGGGGGCAACCCGCAGGCGGGCATCGAGGGCACGGACACCCTGGTCTTCGTGATCGACATCGAGAACACCTTCAACGCGAAGAGCTCCGCGGAGGGCGAGGAGGTCGCGCAGGACGACACCGCCCTGCCCAAGGTCGGTACCAACACCGACGGCAAGGCTCCCTCCATCGAGGTGCCGAAGGCGGACCCGCCGAAGAAGCTCGTCGCGAACTACGTGCTGGAGGGGGACGGCGCGGAGGTCGCGGCCACGGACACCGTGCTGGTGCAGTACAAGGGTGTGGTCTGGGAGACCGGCAAGGAGTTCGACTCGACCTACAGCCGGGAGGCGATCAGCTCGTTCGGGCTGCAGCAGGTCGTCAAGGGCTGGTCGCAGGGCATGGCGGGGAAGAAGGTCGGCAGCCGCATCGTCATCGTGATCCCGCCGGAGCTCGGTTACGGTGACAACCCGCCGAGCGGCAGCGGCATCGAGAAGGACTCCACGATGGTGTTCACCGTCGACATCCTGGCGAAGCTGTGACCCTTGCGGGGATGTAAGACTGTCCGGGTCGCCCCGTTCGTACGCAGGTACGCGTGAACGGGGATGCGCACACACGTAGTCGCACACGAGCAGGAGCCAAAGACGTGAGCATCGAGAAGCCCGAGATCGACTTCCCGGGCGGCGAAGCCCCGAAGGACCTCGAGATCAAGGACATCTGGGAGGGCGACGGGCCGGTCGCCAAGGCGGGCGACACCGTCTCGGTCCACTACGTCGGTGTGTCCTTCTCCAGCGGCGAGGAGTTCGACGCGTCCTGGAACCGCGGTACGCCGCTGCAGTTCCAGCTCGGCGCCGGCCAGGTCATCGCGGGCTGGGACCAGGGTGTGCAGGGCATGAAGGTCGGCGGCCGTCGCCAGCTGACCATCCCCGCCCACCTGGCGTACGGCGACCGCGGCGCCGGTGGCGGCCGCATCGCCCCGGGCGAGACGCTGATCTTCGTCTGCGACCTGGTCTCGGTCTGACGGTCGACGGTGACGCCCGGCGGCGCGCCGGACCGCCTCCGGCACGCCGCCGGGGGCCGGTCCGGGTCGTACGCGGGGACGGGACCCGGGCCTGCCTCCGGGGCCCGTGCCCGTGGCGGGCGTGGGCCCTCGGCTTTTGCCGCGGTACCCCGGAGCGGTACGGTCATCCGTCAGAAGCACCATAGGGAAGGGCGTCGATGGCCATTGCCAAGGCCGAGCGGCTGATGAACCTGGCGCTGTGTCTGCTCGGGACGCGGCGACCGCTCAGCAAGCGCGAGCTGCGGGAGTCCATCGAGGCCTATCTGGAAGCGGGGTCGGACGACTCCTTCAACCGCATGTTCGAGCGGGACAAGGACGACCTGCGTGAGCTCGGTCTGGTGATCGAGACGGTGGAGAACCTCGACGGCGAGGTCGGCTACCTGGCCCGCCGGGACAGCAACCGGCTCCCGCCCATCACTCTGGACGCCGAGGAGGCCGCGGCGCTCGGTCTCGCCGCGAAGGTGTGGCAGCAGGCCCGCCTCGCCGGTGCCGCCAGTGGCGCCCTGCAGAAGCTGCGGGCGGCCGGCCTGCCCGAGGACGTCGACCCGTACGGGGCGCACAGCGCCCTGGAGCCCCGCATCCCCGTGCACGAGGCGGCCTTCGAGCCGCTGATGCTCGCCTGCCGTGACCGCCGTCCCGTGCTCTTCGAGTACCGCAAGGCCACCGCCGCCCGTCCCGAGGCCCGGCACGTCGAGCCGTGGGCGCTGGAGTGCTGGCGCGGCCACTGGTACCTGGCCGGATATGACCGCGACCGGGGCGCCGAGCGGGTCTTCCGGCTGTCGCGGATCACCGGCCGCGTCAGGTCCCGCAGCGGCAGCTACACCGCGGAGGTGCCGGACGTCGTCACCGTGCGCGAGACCGTCGCGAGCTGGGCCGGTGAGACCGCCGACCGCTCCGCGCGGATCCGGCTGCGCACGGGCGCCGGCTACCCCCTGCGGGCGAGGGCCACCGCGGTACGGGAACTGGGCGACGGGTGGGACGAGTTGGAGGTTCCGTACGGGCACGGGCTGGACGCCTGGCTGGTGGAGTTCGGGCCCGACGTGGTGGTCCTGGAACCGGCCGAGCTGCGGGCCGACGTGGTGGACCGGCTGCGCGCCGTGGCCAAGGGCTGAGGGGGACGAGGAAGACGTGGTGGGAAAACCGGCCAGGCCGGCGAACGCCATCGACCAGACCCGGCGGATGCTCTCCCTGGTGACGTACCTGAGGGAGCGCCCCGGCGCCCGCGTCGAGGACGTCGCCCGTGCGTTCGGGATCACCGAGGACGAGCTGATCTCCGACCTCGACGTGCTGCCGCTGTGCGGGACCAGTTTCCGCGGGGGTGACCTGCTCGACATCGACACCGACGGCGAGCGCATCTGGTGGCACAACCCGGCCGCGCTCGCGGCGGAGGCGGCCGAGCCGCTCAGGCTCGCCGCCGACGAGGCCACCGCGCTGCTGGTGGCCGCCCGCGCCGTGGCCACCCTGCCCGGTCTGCGCGAGGGCGACCGGCAGGCGCTGCTGCGGGCCACCGCCAAGGTGGAGACGGCCGCGGGGGAGACCGCCGGGGCCAGTTCCCGGCTCTCGGTGACCTTCGAGTCGGAGGGCGGGGTCTTCGCGGACGTCGACCGGGCGATCTCCGAGCGCCGCCGGCTGTGGATCACGTACTACTCGCCCGCGCGCGACGAGCTCAGCGAGCGGGAGATCGACCCGATCCGCCTGGTCAGCGTGGGTCACACCTATGTCGAGGCGTGGTGTCGACGCTCCGAGGCGCGCCGCACCTTCCGGCTGGACCGGGTCGCCGAGATCAAGATCCTCGACGAGCCGTCCGCGCCGCCCGAGATCGAGCTGCGCGACCTGTCCGAGGCGCTGGTGCAGCCCGCGGCCGAGGACCCGGAGGTCGTCGTCGAGGTCGGCCCCGGCGGACGCTGGGTCGCCGAGTACTACCCGCACGACAGCGCCGATGAGCTTCCCGACGGGGGCCTGCGGATCACCCTGCGCACGCCCGATCCCACCTCACTGCGGCGGCTGGCGCTGCGGCTCGGCCGCGACGGCCGGATCGTCGCGCCGCAGGAGCTCGCGGACAGCGCCCGCCGGGCGGCCCGGGACGCGCTCGCCGCCTACGACGGGCTCCCCCCGGGCGG
>NZ_JAVRHI010000144.1:0-4918 GCF_034105845.1 Streptomyces sp. CRN 30
GTCGTAGTTGTCCGTGAAGTCGACGGTCTCCTCGTCGATGTCGCGGACCATCTCCATCGACAGCGGCGCCATCTTGCACTCGGTGTAGCGCATGGCCGCCGCCGGGTCGTTGCCCGGCGAGCCGAAGTTGCCGTTGGAGTCCACCAGCGGCATCCGCATCGACCACGGCTGCGCCAGGCGGACCAGCGCGTCGTAGATCGAGGAGTCGCCGTGCGGGTGGTAGTTGCCCATGACGTCGCCGACGACGCGGGCACACTTGTAGAAGCCCTTCTCGGGCCGGTACCCGCCGTCGTACATGGCGTACAGGACGCGACGGTGGACGGGCTTGAGGCCGTCCCGTACGTCCGGCAGCGCGCGCGAGACGATGACGGACATCGCGTAGTCGAGGTAGGAGCGCTGCATCTCCGTCTCGAGCCCGACGGGCTCGATGCGGATGGTGGTGTCCCCGGCCTCTTCGGGCGTCACAGGGGTGTTGTCGTCGGCCATTGCCGGTGAAGATCCTTCCTGGTGCGGTCGGCTGGGCAGCCGGTACCGACTCAGATGTCGAGGAAGCGGACGTCCTTGGCGTTGCGCTGGATGAACGCGCGGCGGGCCTCGACGTCCTCACCCATGAGCACCGAGAACAGGTCGTCGGCCTGGGCGGCGTCGTCGAGGGTGACCTGGCCGAGGACGCGGTGGTCGACGTCCATGGTGGTGACGCGCAGTTCCTCGGCGTTCATCTCGCCGAGGCCCTTGAAGCGCTGCACCGAGTCGTCCCTGATGCGCTTGCCGTTCTGCCGGCCCAGTTCGATGAGTGCGTCGCGCTCGCGGTCGGAGTACGCGTACTCGAAGTCGTCCTTGCCCCACTTGATCTTGTAGAGCGGGGGACGCGACAGGAACACGTGTCCGGCCTCGACCAGCGGCCGCATGAAGCGGAACAGGAAGGTCAGCAGCAGGGTGTTGATGTGCTGGCCGTCGACGTCGGCGTCCGCCATCAGGATGATCTTGTGATAGCGGAGCTTCTCGATGTCGAAGTCCTCGTGGACCCCGGTGCCGAAGGCGGAGATCAGCGCCTGGATCTCCTGGTTCTGCAGGATCTTGTCCAGCCGCGCCTTCTCCACGTTGAGGATCTTGCCGCGGATCGGGAGGATCGCCTGGTACTCGGGGTTGCGGCCGGACTTGGCCGAACCGCCGGCGGAGTCGCCCTCGACGATGAAGATCTCGCACTTGGTGGGATCGTTCGACTGGCAGTCGGAGAGCTTGCCCGGCAGGGACGCCGTCTCCAGCAGGCCCTTGCGGCGGGTCAGGTCGCGCGCCTTGCGGGCCGCCACGCGCGCGAAGGCCGCCTGGATGCCCTTGCGGATGATGTCCGCGGCCTCGTTGGGGTTGCGGTCCAGCCAGTCGGTGAGGTGCTCGTAGACCACCCGCTGGACGAAGGTCTTCACCTCCGTGTTGCCCAGCTTGGTCTTGGTCTGGCCCTCGAACTGCGGCTCGCCCAGCTTGACGGAGATGATCGCGGTCAGACCCTCGCGGATGTCGTCACCCGTGAGGTTGTCGTCCTTCTCCCGCAGCAGCTTCTTGTCGCGCGCGTACTTGTTGATCAGCGAGGTCAGCGCGGCGCGGAAACCCTCTTCGTGCGTACCGCCCTCGTGCGTGTGGATGATGTTGGCGAAGGAGTACACGCCCTCGGTGTAGCCGCCGTTCCACTGCATCGCGACCTCGAGGGACAGGTTCTTGTCCTTGTCCTCGGCCTCGAGGGCGATCACGGTGGGGTGCACCACGTCCCCCTTGCGGGAGTTGAGGTACTTCACGAAGTCGACGATGCCGCCCTCGTAGTAGTACGAGACGCTCTTGACCTCGTGCTTCTCGTCCTCGCCCGCCTCGTCCGCCCCGGCCGTGGCCTTCGCCGACTCCCGCGCGTCGGTGAGGCTGATCCGCAGCCCCTTGTTCAGGAACGCCATCTCCTGGAAGCGCCGCGACAGCGTCTCGAAGGAGTACTCCGTGGTCTCGAAGATGTCCGGGTCGGCCCAGAAGGTGACCGTGGTGCCCGTCTCCTCGGTGGCCTCGTGCCGCTCGAGGGGCGCGGTCGGAGCACCCCCCTTGTAGTCCTGCGTCCAGCGGTGGCCGTCCGTCCTGATGTCGACGGAGAGCTTGGTGGAGAGCGCGTTCACCACGGAGACACCGACGCCGTGCAGACCACCGGAGACGGCGTAACCGCCACCACCGAACTTGCCGCCCGCGTGCAGCACGGTGAGCACGACCTCGACGGCCGGCTTCTTCTCGACGGGGTGGATGCCCACCGGGATGCCACGGCCGTTGTCGACGACCCGGACACCGCCGTCGGCGAGGATCGTGACGTCGATGGTGTCCGCGTAACCCGCCAGGGCCTCGTCCACGGAGTTGTCCACGACCTCCTGCACCAGGTGGTGCAGACCGCGCTCACCGGTCGAGCCGATGTACATGCCGGGTCGCTTGCGGACCGCGTCCAGCCCTTCGAGGACGGTGATCGCGCTGGCGTCGTACGAGGACGAGGCAGCGACCTCACCACCCGGGGAGGCGGCCTCGCCGTTGACGCCGGCGTCGGTGGACGGGATGTTCTCGTTGGGGTTGCCGGAATCGGCCACGAAGCGCCCTTTCTGGCACAGCACAAGCCAAGCTCCCGGCAGGTACGCCGGAGCGGCTGCGGCATGGTGCGGTGGAAGCTTTTGTCAGCGTTGCACAGTGTTTCCGAAACGGTCCCCACGAATGGGGCTGGATTAGCTTCCAGTCTACCGGTAGCGCTGACAGTGATGGGGGTTTGCCGGTACCTGAGTCCGCATGTGCCGCCCTGAACCGGTCTCGGCCGACTCCCCATATGCGGAACGGGGCTCCAAGACGCTCACAGCGCCACTCAGCGCTTCGGGCCGTCAACCCTTGGCTACCCCCGGGTCAGGTCGGTGCACACCGCCGGGCACGCCTGCCCAAACGGGCATGAAACGGCGGCCGGACACCCTTCCGGGCACCTCGGCCGCCGTGACGTACACCTCTGTGTGACTCCGCTCACCCCGGGCTCCCCGGGCTCAGCCGTAGGTGTCCCCGGGCCCCGTGCTCCCGGGGGCGCGCAGGGGGCCGAAGCGCCGGGACGGACCGGCGGGGCCGTGCACCTTGATCACCGCGACCGTGCCGTGGCCGAGGTCCTCGTTGAGCCGGGCGACCAGCTGCGGGGCCAGCAGCCGCAGGTTCGTCGCCCACGCCGTGGAGTCACAGCGCACGATCAGCACCCGCTCGTCCTCGTCGTACCGCTCCGGCTCGCAGTGCTTGGCCAGATCCTCACCGACGATCTGCGGCCAGCGCCCCATGACACCGCCGACCGCCGCGGGCGCCTCCCAGCCACGCTCGGTGATCAGCCGGTTGATGGCGGAACCGAGCGCCATCGGATCGCGACCGTCGGCGCGTGCCCCCGAACGCAGCCCGCCCCCACGCCTGGCCTGCCGCTTCTGCTGCGCGGCGTCGCCCCGCGCGCGTGCCGCCTCTTTCGCCGCCCGCAGCGCCACGCGCGCGAGGTCGACCCCGGAGGACTCGGGCACCTTGCGGGCCTCGGGTTCCGGAGCCTCCGGTGCGGGTCCGTCGGCGCTCACGCGCGCTCCACCGTGCCGCCCGACACCACGTACCGGCTCCCGGTCAGTACGTCCGGTACGTCGTCGTCGACCGCGGCGGTCACCAGGACCTGCTCGCCGGGCGCGACGATCTCCGCGAGCCGCTCCCTCCTGAGGGCGTCCAGCTCGGCGAACACGTCGTCGAGGACGAGCACCGGCTCGTTGCCCTCGGCGCGCAGGAGGTCGTACGAGGCGAGGCGCAGCGCCAGGGCGTACGACCAGGACTCGCCGTGGGACGCGTAACCCTTGGCCGGCAGCTGCCCCAGCTTCAGCAGCAGGTCGTCCCGGTGCGGACCCACCAGGGTGACGCCCCGCTCGATCTCCTGCTTGCGGGCCTCGGCGAGGGCGGCCATCAGCTGATCGTGGAGCGCCTCGCGCGTATGGCCGTCACCCGGCGCGGACGGCTTGTACTCGAGGGTGACGGGCCCGCCGCCGGGCGCGAGCTGCTCGTACGCCTTGTCGGTGAGCGGCTGCATGGCGGCCACCAGGTCGAGGCGCTGGGCCAGCAGCTCGGCGCCCACGCGCGCGAGGTGCTGGTCCCACACGTCCAGGGTGGACAGGTCCATGGAGCGGCCGCCGTGGCGACGGGCGAGCGCGGCGCTCTTCAGCAGCGTGTTGCGCTGCTTCAGCACCCGGTCGTAGTCGGAGCGCACACCCGCCATGCGCGGGGAGCGAGCCGTGATCAGCTCGTCGAGGAAGCGCCGCCGCTCCCCGGGGTCACCCTTGACCAAGGCGAGGTCCTCGGGCGCGAACAGCACGGTGCGCACGATGCCGAGGACGTCGCGTGGCTTGACCTGCGACGACCTGTTGATACGGGCGCGGTTGGCCCTGCCCGGGTTCAGCTCCAGCTCGACCAGCTGCTGCCGGTCGCCCTGGCGGACCTGGGCCCGGATCACCGCGCGCTCGGCGCCCATGCGGACCAGGGGCGCGTCCGAGGCGACGCGGTGGCTGCCGAGGGTCGCCAGATAGCCGACCGCCTCGACGAGGTTCGTCTTCCCCTGGCCGTTCGGGCCCACGAACGCGGTGACGCCCGGGCCGAGCGGGACCTCGACCCGGGCGTACGAGCGGAAGTCGGCCAGCGACAGATGCGTGACGTGCATGGTCGTTCGCCGACCTCCCCGAACGGTTGTGGATCCGCGGAGCGGACCTGTGGACTACTTCTTCTCGACCGCGTGGCCGCCGAACTGGTTGCGCAGCGCGGCGATCATCTTCATCTGCGGCGAGTCCTCCTGGCGGGAGGCGAAGCGGGCGAAGAGCGAGGCGGTGATGGCCGGCAGCGGGACGGCGTTGTCGATGGCCGCCTC
>NZ_JAVRHI010000145.1:0-5337 GCF_034105845.1 Streptomyces sp. CRN 30
CGGGCGGTGGCGCGGGGGCGGGCTCCGGGACGGCGGACCACTTCGGCGGCCGCCGGGCGCCCGGTGCCGGCCGGGGCTGCTCCCGCGGCACCTCGTCCGGCTCGCCGCCTTCCGTGCCGAGCAGCGCCTCGGGCACGACGAGCACGGCCTGGACGCCGCCGTAGATGTTGGCCTGCAGCCGTACGTGGATGCCGTGCCGCCGGGCGAGCTGGGAGACCACGAACAGGCCGATGCGGCCGTCCTGCAGCAGGCTCGCGACGTTCACCTGGTCGGGGTCGGCGAGCAGGGCGTTCATCCGGTCCTGTTCGCCGGCCGGCATGCCGAGGCCGCGGTCCTCGACCTCCACCGCGAGTCCGGAGGTGACGAGGCCGGCGCGGAGCAGCACCTGGGTGTGCGGGGCGGAGAACACGGTGGCGTTCTCGACGAGTTCGGCGAGGAGGTGGATGACGTCGGACACGGCGTGGCCGCGCACGGTGCCGTCGATCGGGGGCACCAGCTTGACCCGTGAGTACTGCTCGACCTCCGCGATCGCGGAGCGCAGCACCTCGGTCATGGAGACGGGGTGGCTCCACTGGCGGCGGGAGACGGCGCCGCCGAGGACGGCGAGGTTCTCGGCGTGGCGGCGGATGCGGGTGGCCAGGTGGTCGACGTGGAAGAGGCCCTTGAGCAGGTCCGGGTCCTCGATCTCGTGTTCCAGCTCGTCGAGGATCGAGATCTCGCGGTGCACCAGGGACTGCAGGCGCCGGGCGAGGTTGACGAAGACCTCGACCTTCTGTTCGCTGCCCGTCCGGCTGGAGAGCTGGGCGGCGTGGACGACGGCGCCGACGGCGGCCTCGTGCGCCTGCGCGAGGTCGGCCGCGAGCAGGTCGAACTCGTCGGCGTGCGCCGGGGGTCCGGTGCGCGGCGTCCGCGCGGGTGGGCCCTCGCCCCGGCGCAGCGCCTCGACGAGGGTCCGCAGGTCGGCCTCGCCGCGGGCGCTGGCGCGGCGCAGGGCGACGAGGCGCGCGCGTACGGACTTGGCGGTGCGGTCGGCGGCCACGGCGGCGATCACGATGCCCGCGAGGGCGACGCCGACGGCTCCGGCGAGCACGGCCCACAGGGTGGGGCCGGGGGGCGCTCCGGTGGAGCGGACGGTGAACAGCACCGCCGCGCAGGCGCTGAGGGCCACCGCCACGGGGGGCAGGACCGCGAGACGCAGGAGCTGCGGGCGTATCGCCGTCTCGGTCAGGGGGGAGGTGGAGCGGGCGACCGGCCGTCCGTGCCGGCCGCCCTCACGGCGGTCTGCGCGGGTGGCCGGTGCGCGAAGGTGAGACATCGGTGTCCTCGTACTGGTGCGTCGGGGGCGTGGGGGCTCCCGCGTCTGCGCGACCCGGGCGTGCGCCATCGCGTGCCGGTCGAGAGAGCCGAAGATTTCGGCCCGGTGTCGCCCGACAGCAACGCACAGTAGTCGGCAACCCATCAGGTGCGGTGGTCAGTTGACAAAGTCCCCCGCACGGCTTTCCGCTCTGGTATGAGGTTTCGCACGACTGCCCGAGAATTCACCGGACACGCGTTCCCGTTGCGTGAAGAACTTCGATCGAAGCTGGTCAAAAGCGATCCGCACCCGCAACGGGGCCGAGGAGCGCGGGCTCCCGCTCCCCCGAGGACGCACGAGGACATGCGGAAGAGTCCGCGGGAATGTCCCGGTGAATTCACCTTGGCGGGTGTCAACTCCGGCCTCCGAGAGCCCTCCGCACGACGCCCCGAGCGTCACCCACTGTCATGGTCACGCTCTTGCCGGCCGAGAGCCACCGGTACGAGCAGGGCCAGGACGGCGAGGGCGGCGCCGATCCACAGCACGCTCGTGACGGCTAGGCCGTCGACGGCGAACCCGCCGAACAGCGCGCCCAGCGCGATGGAGAGGTTGAAGGTGGAGACGTACAGGGAGGAGGCGGCCTCCGTGGCCTCCGGCGCGGCGTCGAGGATCCAGGTCTGGAAGGTGACCGGCACCGCGCCGTAGCCCAGGCCCCACAGGATCAGGACGGCGCCCGCGGTGACGGCGTCGGTGTCGACCAGCGCGAGGAGCGTCATGGCCACGGTGAGCACCACGGCGATGCCCATGACGGTCTGCCGCAGCCGCTCGGCGACCAGGGCTCCGGCGATGAAGTTGCCGGTGATGCCGGCGATGCCGAAGGTGAGCAGCAGCGCGCCGATCATGTGGTCGCCGATGCCGTCGTCCTGGAGGATCGGCCGGACGAAAGTGTAGGCCAGGAAGTGCCCGGTGATCACCAGGAAGGTGATGGCGATCCCGGCCCGTACGCCCGCGTCGCCCTTGAGGACGCGGGGCAGTTCGGCGAACGAGACGGTCCGCTCGGCCGGCACCTTCGGCATGAGGAAGAGCATGCAGGCCAGGGCGATCAGGCCGAGGACGCCCACGGTGGCGAACGCGGTGCGCCAGCCGCTGAGGTCACCGATGACCGTGCCCGTGGGGACGCCCAGGACGGACGCGGTCTCGACGCCGCCGAAGATGACGGCGGTGGCCCGGGGGACGTGCTCGGCCGGCACCAGCCGCAGCGCGATGCCGCCGGCGACGGACCAGAAGCCGCCGACGCTGACGCCGATCAGGAAGCGGGCGGCCAGGACGACCGCGAAGCCGGTCGCGAAGGCCGAGGCCAGGTTGGCCAGGCCCATCAGACCGATGAGGATCACCAGCACGACACGGCGGTCGAGGTGACCGGTGGCCACGGTGACGACGGGCGCCGAGACGGCGGCGACCAGGCCCGGAACGGTCACCATCAGTCCCGCGGTGCCCTCGGAGACGTCGAGGGCGGCGCCGACCGGGGTGAGCAGTCCCACGGGCAGCAGTTCGGAGGTCATCAGGGAGAAGATGCCCAGGGTCACCGCCAGGACGGCGAGCCACCCCCTGACAGGTGAACGGCCGCCGGTGGCGGGCACCGGGGTGTCGACGGTGGTCACGGCTGCAGCAGCCCTTCCTGCGGGATACGGGTCATGGCATGCCACGGGCGGTGGCCCAGGTGGGTGGGCCACCGCCCGTGGGGGGACCGGTCGGTCACTCGGTACCGGGCGTCTTGCGCGTGGTGACGTTCATCCGGTTCCACGCGTTGACGGTGAAGATGAGGGTGATGAGCTGGGCGAGCTCCTTCTCCTCGAAGTGCTTCGCGGCCTCCTCGTACACCGCGTCCGAGACGCCCTGGGGCAGGAGGGTGACGGCCTCGGTCAGCGCGAGGGCGGCCCGCTCCTTCTCGGTGTAGAGGCTCGACTCGCGCCAGGCGGAGAGCTGGTAGATGCGCTCCTCCGTCTCACCCGCCTTGCGGGCGTCGGAGGTGTGGTAGTCGATGCAGTACGCGCAGTGGTTGACCTGGGAGGCACGGATCTGCACCAGCTCCAGCAGGACGGGGTCGAGCCCTTCGCGGGCGGCGGAGTCGAGGGCCAGGACGGCCTTGAAGACCTTGGGGGCGACGGCCGGGAAGTCCATGCGCTGCGGCACCTGAAACGTTGTCATGTCTCGACCCTAGGAGCGGTAACGACCCGGGGTAGGGTGCATTCCCGTGGAAGAAACGTGGGTCAATACCGCGGAGCCGGCGACCTCCGGACCGGGCCACGTGGCGGGCACCGACCTCCACCTGGAGCTGTCCGGGGAGGGAAGCACGCGCAGCCGGCTCATGCACGCCCTGCGCGAGTCCATCCGCTCCGGCCGGCTCGTCCCCGGCACCCGTCTGCCTCCCTACCGCAGCCTCGCCCAGGACCTGGGAATCGCCCGCAACACCGTCGCCGACGCCTACGCCGAACTCGTCCAGGAGGGCTGGCTCTCCGCCCGCCAGGGCTCCGGCACCCGGGTCGCCCGGCGTGCCGCTCCGCTCCACCCGGACCAGCGGCGCGGCCCGCAGCGCCGGACCCGCCGCCGCGTCCTGCACGACCTGATGCCCAGCTCGCCCGACGCGGCCGCCTTCCCGCGCGCCGCCTGGCTCACCTCCGCGCGCCGGGCCCTCGCCGCGGCCCCCAACGACGCCTTCGGCGTGGGTGATCCGCGTGGCAGGCCGGAGTTGCGCGAGGCACTCACGGCGTACCTGGCCCGCGCCAGGGGCGTGCGCACCGACCCCGACCGGATCGTGCTCTGCTCCGGGTTCGCCCATGCGCTGAGGCTGCTGGGCAGCGTGCTGGAGGGTCCGGTGGCGGTGGAGTCCTACGGACTGGGCTTCCACCGGGCCCTGTTGGAGGAGGCGGGCCTGCGCACCGTACCGCTGACGGTCGACTCCCACGGAGCCCGGATCGACGAGGTGCCGGACACCGGGGCCGGGGCCGTACTGCTCACCCCGGCGCACCAGTTCCCCACCGGGGGCCCGCTGCATCCGGAGCGCCGGGCGGCGGTCGTCGACTGGGCGCGCTCCCGTGGCGGGCTGCTCGTGGAGGACGACTACGACGGCGAGTTCCGCTACGACCGGCAGCCCGTCGGCGCCGTGCAGGGCCTCGATCCCGAACGGGTCGTCTACATCGGCTCGACCAGCAAGAGCCTGTCCCCGGCGCTGCGGCTCGGCTGGATGGTACTGCCCGGGTGGCTGGTCGACGACGTCCTCGCCGCCAAGGGAGCCCGGGAGCTGTGGTCGGGCGTCGTCGACCAGCTCACGCTCGCCGACTTCATCGCCTGCGGCGCCTACGACCGGCATCTGCGCCGCATGCGGCAGCACTACCGGCGCCGCCGCGACCTGCTCGCGCACACGCTCGCCGCACGCGCCCCGCACATCCGGGTCAGCGGTGTCGCGGCGGGGCTGCACGCCGTCCTCGAACTGCCCCGGAACACCGAGGACGCCGCCCTGCGCGCGGCCCGGCGGCAGGGGCTGGCCGTCGACGGGCTGCGCCCCTACCGCCACCCCGACAGCGCGATGCCACCGCGTGACGGGCTCGTCATCGGCTACGGCACCCCGCCGGACCACGCCTTCACAGCGGCCCTGGACGCCCTGTGCCTGGCGCTGCCGGGCCCTCCGCAGAACGACGGCTGACCGGCGGCCGCCCCCAACCTCACAGGGCAATACACCTAGCGCTCGCCCGCCAGGTCCAGGTCGCCCTAGGCGGCCCTGGTGCCGCCCGCCTCGGCCGGACCGTGCCGCGGTGGCGCGGCGGGTACGGCCGCCTCCCGCCACCAGGGGCTGGTGGGGAGCGGCCCGGACGGTTCGAAGGGCTCGCCGGGCCGGGGCAGGGCGACCACGGCGTCCGCCTCGCGGGCGGCGGCCACCGTCCCCTCGCCGGGCTCGTCCCAGGAGTGCAGCGCCAGGTTGAACGTGCCCCAGTGGATGGGGAGCATGACGCCGGACGGAGTGCCGCCCTGGAGGTCGACGTGGG
>NZ_JAVRHI010000146.1:0-8591 GCF_034105845.1 Streptomyces sp. CRN 30
CGGCGACACCATCCGGGTGTCGCTCAGTGCCCCGCCGGCGGAGGAGGTCAAGGTCGGCATCCAGATCCTGCAGTCGCTGGGGCTCAAGGAGCGCCGGCTGGAGATCGTGTCGTGCCCGTCGTGCGGCCGTGCCCAGGTCGACGTCTACAAGCTGGCCGAGGAGGTCACCGCCGGTCTCGACGGCATGGAGGTCCCGCTCCGCGTCGCCGTGATGGGCTGTGTCGTCAACGGTCCCGGTGAGGCCCGCGAGGCCGACCTCGGCGTCGCCTCCGGCAACGGCAAGGGCCAGATCTTCGTCAAGGGCGAGGTCATCAAGACCGTACCCGAGTCCAAGATCGTGGAGACCCTCATCGAAGAGGCCCTGAAGATCGCCGAGCAGATGCAGGCCGACGGCGTGGCCTCCGGCGAACCCACGGTCGCGGTCGCCGGCTGACCGTCCCTTCCGAGCCGTGCCGCCCCCTGGGGGCGGCACGTCACATTATCGGCAGGTACAGTGCGGAGATCAGCAGACCTTAGGGTGAGGCCCCGCACGTGTTGACGCAGACCACCTCCCGGGTCCTCGAACCGAGCGACCTGGACGCCGCGCTCGCCGTCCTCGACCGCGAGCCGGTCGCCAACGCCTTCGTCACCTCCCGCGTACAGATCGCGGGCCTGGACCCCTGGCGGCTCGGCGGCGAGATGTGGGGCTGGTACGAGGACGGCATGCTGACGTCACTCTGCTACGCCGGCGCCAACCTCGTGCCCATCTGCGCCACCCCGCGCGCCGTGCGCGCCTTCGCGGACCGCGCCCGCCGGGCCGGCCGCCGCTGCTCCTCCATCGTCGGCCCCGCGGAGGCCACCGCCCAGCTGTGGCGGCTCCTCGAACCCAACTGGGGCCCGGCCCGCGAGGTCCGCCGCCGGCAGCCCCTCATGATCACCGACCAGCCGTCCGAGGCCGTCGCCCCGGACCCCCACGTCCGCCGCGTCCGCAAGGACGAGATGGACGCGATCATGCCGGCCTGTGTGGCGATGTTCACCGAGGAGGTGGGCATCTCCCCGCTGGCCGGCGACGGCGGCCTGCTCTACCAGGCCCGGGTCGCCGAACTCGTCTCCACCGGACGCTCCTTCGCCCGCTTCGACGCCGACGGCAAGGTCGTCTTCAAGGCGGAGATCGGCGCCGCGACGGACCGCGCCTGCCAGATCCAGGGCGTCTGGGTCGCCCCCGAACACCGCGGCCGGGGCCTCGCCGCCCCCGGCATGGCAGCGGTCCTGCGCTACGCCCTGACGGACATCGCTCCCACGGCCAGCCTCTACGTCAACGACTTCAACACGGCGGCCAGAAAGACCTACCGCCGAGTGGGCTTCCAAGAGGTCGGCGCCTTCATGAGCATCCTGTTCTGAACACCAGCCACACAAACGCGCCCCCGTAAGGGCCACGACGCCCTCGCACTTTGAAGTGCACGGGGTTGTGCCCCGTGAGGGGCGCGGGGAACGGCGCGCCAAGCCACGACGCCCCCGCACTTTGAAGCGCACGGGGTCGTGCCCCGCAAGGGGCGCGGGGAACGGCGCGCCAAGCCACGACGCCCCCGCACCCTGAAGCGCACGGGGCCGTGCCCCGTGAGGGGCGCGGAGAACCGCGCGACCAGCGACGACGCGCCCGCACCCCGAACAAGACAGGAACCCCCCTGTAGGCTCCCGGCATGGACGTAGTGATCGGCCCCCTGGACCTCGCAGCCGGCGTCGACGAGGCCCTCGCGGTCCAGGCCGCGGCCTTCGGCCTCGGCCCCGACGAGGTCGCCGTCCGCCGGCAGATCGTCCTGCGCCACATGACGAACCCCGGCGCCCGCGCCCTCGGCGCCACCACCCCCGACGGCACCCTCGCCGGCTTCGTCTACGGCATGCCCAACGACCGCTCCCACTGGTGGTCCACGATCGTGGAGCCCTACCTCCGCGCCCAGGACAACGACACCTGGCTCGACGACTCCTTCGTCATCACCGAGTTGCACGTCCACCCCGCCCACCAGAACCGCGGCGTCGGCCGCGCCCTGATCACCACGATCACCGACGGCGCCGCCGAACCCCGCTCGATCCTCTCCGCGATCGACATCGACAGCCCCGCCCGCGGCCTCTACCGCTCCCTCGGCTACCAGGACCTCGCCCGCCAGGTCCTCTTCCCCAGTGCCCCCAAGCCGTACGCCGTGATGGGCGCCCCGCTCCCGCTGCGCAGGGCCTGAGGCGTTAACCGATTTCCGCCACCCCGGACCGCCCGGCTAACCTCGTTTGTCATCATCCTTACTTCGCAGGAGACACGAGAACCATGGCGAACGCACCGGTCCAGCGCATGTCCAAGTTGTTGGCGAAGACGTTGCGCGACGACCCGGCGGACGCCGAGGTCCTCAGCCACAAGCTGCTCGTCCGCGCCGGCTACGTCCGCCGCACCGCCGCCGGCCTGTGGAGCTGGCTGCCCCTGGGCAAGAAGGTCCTCGCCAACATCGAGCGCATCGTCCGCGAGGAGATGGACGCCATCGGCGCCCAGGAGGTGACCCTCCCGACCCTCCTGCCCCGCGAGCCCTACGAGGCCACCGGCCGCTGGGAGGAGTACGGCCCCGAGCTGTTCCGCCTCCAGGACCGCAAGGGCGGCGACTACCTCCTCGGCCCCACCCACGAGGAGATCTTCACCCTGCTGGTGAAGGACCAGGCGTCCTCCTACAAGGACCTGCCCGTGATCCTCTACCAGATCGCGAACAAGTACCGCGACGAGGCCCGCCCCCGGGCCGGCATCCTGCGCGGCCGCGAGTTCCTGATGAAGGACTCCTACTCCTTCGACACCGCCGACGAGGGACTCGCCGAGTCCTACGCCCTGCACCGCGCCGCCTACCAGCGCGTCTTCGAGCGCCTCGGCCTCGACTACCGGATCTGCGCGGCGACCGCCGGCGCGATGGGCGGCTCCAAGTCCGAGGAGTTCCTCGCCCCCGCCGAGGCCGGCGAGGACACCTTCGCCGACTGCCCGAACTGCGACTTCGCCGCCAACACCGAGGCGATCACGTACCCGCTCAAGCCGGTGGACGCCGAGGGCGTGCCCGCCCTGGAGGAGATCCCCACCCCGGACACCCCCACCATCGAGACGCTCGCCGCCTCCCTCGGTGTCCCCGCCTCCGCCACCCTGAAGAACCTCCTGGTCAAGGTCGACGGCGAGATCGTCGCCGTGGGCGTGCCCGGTGACCGCGAGGTCGACCTGGACAAGGTCGAGGCGCACTTCGCGCCCGCCGCCGTCGAGCTGGTCACCGCCGAGGACTTCACGGGCCGTCCCGACCTGGTCCGCGGCTACGTCGGCCCGCAGGGCCGGGGCGAGAAGGTCACCTACATCGCCGACCCGCGCGTCGCACCCGGCACCGCCTGGATCACCGGCGCCAACAAGGAGCACACGCACGCCAAGAACGTCGTCGCGGGCCGTGACTTCGAGGTCGACGCCTACGTGGACGTCGTGGTCGTCCAGGAGGGCGACCCCTGCCCCAAGTGCGGCACCGGCCTCGTCCTCGACCGCGCCATCGAGATCGGCCACATCTTCCAGCTGGGCCGCAAGTACGCCGACGCCCTCAAGCTCGACGTCCTCGGCCAGAACGGCAAGCCGGTCCGCGTGACCATGGGCTCCTACGGCATCGGCGTCTCCCGCGCCGTCGCCGCCCTCGCCGAGCAGCAGGCCGACGACAAGGGCCTGATCTGGTCCAAGGAGGTCGCCCCCGCCGACGTCCACGTCGTCGCCGCCGGCAAGGCCCTCCAGACCGAGCTGGCCCTCGACGTCTCCGAGCGGCTCTCCGCCGCCGGCGTCCGCGTCCTCGTCGACGACCGGGCCGGGGTCTCCCCGGGCGTGAAGTTCACCGACGCCGAGCTGATCGGCGTACCCCAGATCCTGGTGGCCGGCCGCCGCTCCGCCGAGGGCGTCGTCGAGCTGAAGGACCGCCGCACCGGCGAGCGCGAGGAACTGACGGTCGACGAGGCCATCGCCCGCCTCACGGCCTGACACCGGTAGAGAAACGCCCAGGGCCCGTCCGGCACCGCCGGGCGGGCCCTACAGCCAGCCCGCGAACTCCAGCAGCAGCTCCGCGTCCTGGGCGCGGCCGACCCGGGACGCCCGTACACCCGACTCCACCGCCCGGAAGAGGGTCCAGCCGCGCAGGCGGTCGCGGTCGACCTCCAGGGACTCCGCGAGCCGCTTGATCCGCCGCCGGACCGTGGACGCGCCGGACGGCTGGGCGATCAGGTCCTCCACCCGGTCCCGTACCAGCCGGGCCAGGTCGAACGCCGACTCCCCGACCACCGGGTCGGGACCCACCGCCAGCCACGGCATCCGGTCCCCGGCCAGCACCTTGCTCTGCCGGAACGTGCCGTGCAGCAGCAGGTCCTGCGGGGGCGCGGCCAGCAACTCCTCGCGTACCGCGAGCGCCGCGTCGACCAGCGGCGCCACCGCCGGATCGGCCTCCGCGCCCGCCCGCATCGCCGCCGCCTGCCGCCCGGTCCGCCCGGCCACCGTCTCGAAGGGGTGCCCGGCCGGCGGCGCCACCCACAGGCGCCGCAGCGTCCCCGCCGCCTCCAGCAGCGCCCTGGACTCCGGCAGCGACCGCACCGAGACATCCGGATGCAGCCGCTCCAGCAGGAGTCCGCCCTCTTCCACGAACGGCTCCAAAAGCCGTACGGCGCCCCGGCCGCCCCAGTGCGCCAGCGCCGCCCGCTCGCTCTCCGGACGGGCCCGCGGCGGTGCCAGCTTCAGTACCGCGGGCGTTCCGTCGGCCGTGTGCACCAGCACCACCAGGCTGCTGCGCCCGCCGGGCACCTGCACCCGCTCCACGGTCGACCCGCGTAGAGCCACGGCCCGCCGGGCCGCCCCGGGCAGACCCGCGAGCCAGTCGTCACCGTCCGGTGCCGTCTCACCGAGCGCCCTGACCAGACGCCGCGGCGGTTCGAAAGCCATGCGCGAGCCGTTCCCTTCCGGTGCGAGTCTCTCCCGTACGGGCTCTCCCGTCCGTCCCCGTACGGGCTCTCCCCGTACGGGTCACGCGGTCGGTGTCGCCGGTGTCGCCGGGGCCGACGCGGTGCCGGCCCGCTCGGCGAGCCCTGGGAAGGCTACGCTCCCGCCGCGCCAGCGCACCGCGCGGACCGCCGCCTCCCGCAGCGCCTCGGCGGCGGTGGCCCGCCGGTCGCCGTCGGCCGCCCGCACCAGGTCCGACCAGACCCCGGCCACCCGCTCCTCCAGCTCGGCCGCCAGCCGCGCCGCCGCGGCCGCGTCCGGCACCGCGAACGGCAGCTCGTACCCGGCCGCCGAGGCGACCGGCTCACCACCGAGGTCGCGCACCTCACGCCCCAGCGCGTCACGCCGCGCCCGGTGCGCGTCGTACGCCGCACGCGCCTCGGTGCGCCGGTCCGCACCGACCCGGCCGCCGACGACGCCGTAGCCGTAGACCGCCGCGTGCTCGGCCGCCAGCACCGCCTGCAACGCCTTCAGCTCCCGCTTCTGTCCGCCGTCGTCGCTCACCCGTCGCCCTCCGTCAGCAGGTACACGTGTCCCGCCCCGGCCGCCGCGACCGAGGCCAGCAGCCGGGCCAGCTCGCCCGGGACGTCCGCCAGCGCCGCCGTCCGCCGTTCGGCCAGCTTCCGTTCGGCGGCGACGAGCAGGGCGAGCGCCTCCTTCTCGGCGGCCGGTACGGTGTCGGCCGCGGCACCGTCCGGCCCCGCGGCCCCCGCGGAACCCGAGGAGGACGGGGAGGACGGGGAGGACGGGGAGGACGGGGACGGCGAGGCCGCCGTCCGCCCGCCGCCGAACGCCTCCGCGTGCCGCACGACCTCCGCCCGCAGCGGACGCAGCCGCTCCGCCAGCGCCGGGTGCGCGGCGATCACCGCGTCGTACCGCCCGGCCAGCGCCGTACTGTCCCGTGCCGCACGCGCGCGTGCCCGGTCACCGGCCCGGGAAGCCGCGTCCGGTGTGTCACCGCCGGAGGAGTCGGTGCAGCCGGCCAGCAGCACCACCCCGGCGGCCGAGGCGAGCAGGCTCCTTCTGCGGGGCGGCGGCCCCGAGGGCGGGCGCGGCGATGAGGGCAACGACGACACGGCAGACGTCCTCGGCAGGCTCGTACGGAAGGGCGGCGGGGAGGGCGCGCGGGCGCGGGGCCGGCACACCTTGATCACCGTACCCGGCGGGCCGCCCACCGCCACTCATCGGCACCGTGGTGCCCGGTTGGCGGCAACACCCCCCGCGACCGGATACCCTTTGACCTGACACGCGACCCATCCCACAACAGCACACGCGGCCGAGGAGTCACCCGGATGAGCACCACCCAGAGCGAGAGGCTGCGAGAACTTCTGGAACCGCTGGTCGTCTCCCAGGGACTGGACCTCGAAGAGATCGCGGTGGACTCGGTCGGACGCAAGCGCGTGCTGCGCGTCGTGGTCGACTCCGACACCGGGGCCGATCTCGACCGGATCGCCGATGTGAGCCGCGCGCTCTCGGCGAAGCTCGACGAGACGGACGCGATGGGCGACGCCGAGTACACCCTGGAAGTGGGCACCCCCGGCGCGGAGCGCTCCCTCACCGAGCACCGCCACTACGTGCGGGCCACCGGCCGCCTGGTCCGCTTCCAGCTGCGCGAGGGCGGGGAACTGGTCGCCCGCGTCCTCACCGCTGACGACGAGGGCCTCGACCTGGAGGTCCCCGGCGTGAAGGGCCGCAAGGCCACCGCCCGCAGAATCGCCTTCGGTGACATCGACAAGGCGCGTGTCCAGGTCGAGTTCAACCGCAAGACCGAGAACGACAACGAAGAGAACGCAGAGGAGGCGTAGCCGTGGACATCGACATGAGTGCCCTGCGGGGTCTGGTACGGGAGAAGGAGATCTCCTTCGACCTGCTGGTCGAGGCGATCGAGTCGGCCCTCCTCATCGCCTACCACCGCACCGAGGGAAGCCGCCGCCACGCGCGCGTGAAGCTCGACCGCGACAGCGGACACGTGACCGTGTGGGCGAAGGAGGACCCCGACGACCTCGACGAGGGCCAGGCGCCCCGCGAGTTCGACGACACCCCGTCCGACTTCGGACGGATCGCCGCGACCACCGCAAAGCAGGTCATCCTGCAGCGGCTGCGCGACGCGGAGGACGACGCCACGCTCGGCGAGTACGCCGGCCGCGAGGGCGACATCGTCACCGGCGTGGTGCAGCAGGGCCGCGACCCGAAGAACGTCCTGGTGGACATCGGCAAGCTGGAGGCCATCCTGCCCGTGCAGGAGCAGGTCCCCGGCGAGACCTACCCGCACGGCACCCGGCTGCGGTCGTACGTCGTCCGGGTGGCCAAGGGCGTCCGCGGCCCGTCCGTGACGCTCTCGCGCACCCACCCCAACCTGGTGAAGAAGCTCTTCGCCCTGGAGGTGCCGGAGATCGCCGACGGGTCCGTCGAGATCGCCGCGATCGCCCGCGAGGCCGGTCACCGCACCAAGATCGCCGTCCGGTCCACCCGTTCGGGTCTGAACGCCAAGGGCGCCTGCATCGGCCCCATGGGCGGCCGGGTCCGCAACGTGATGGGCGAGCTGAACGGCGAGAAGATCGACATCGTCGACTGGTCGGACGACCCGGCCGACATGGTGGCCAACGCGCTCTCGCCGGCCCGCGTCACCAAGGTGGAGGTCGTCGACCTCGCCGCCCGGTCCGCCCGCGTCACCGTGCCCGACTACCAGCTCTCGCTGGCGATCGGCAAGGAGGGCCAGAACGCCCGCCTCGCGGCCCGGCTGACCGGCTGGCGGATCGACATCCGCCCGGACACCGAGCAGCCGTCCGGGGAATAGATCCAAGCCGTTCCGGCGCTGAGATCACGACAGCTTCGGGCGGCGTGTGTTCGATTCTTGCCCCGCAGGGGTGAGGTCGTCGCGGGGAGGTAGACTTAACGGTGTCTGGCCGGACGCGTGCTCGTGCATGCCCTGAGCGCACCTGTGTGGGGTGCCGGGAGCGAGCGGCCAAGACCGGACTGCTGCGCATCGTGGCGGCCGGGGGCGACTGCGTCCCCGATCCTCGCGGTACGCTGCCCGGCCGGGGTGCGTACGTACACCCCACCCAGGTCTGTCTCGACCAGGCGGTACGCCGCCGGGCGTTCCCGAGGGCACTGCGCGTCCCGGGACCGCTCGACGTAAAGGCGTTGCGCCACCACGTCGAGCAGACACAGTAAGAAGTGCCGCACGGAACCCCGTTGCGGCTTGGTACCTCGCGAGTCGAAAGCAGGTCGAGATTGCGATGAGCACTCGATGAGTACGCGATGAGTACGCCCATGAACTAGCGACGGTCCGGACGCAACCCGGACCTCAAAGGAGCGAAGTGGCTAAGGTCCGGGTCTACGAACTCGCCAAGGAGTTCGGTGTCGAGAGCAAGGTCGTCATGGCCAAGCTCCAGGAACTCGGTGAATTCGTCCGTTCGGCGTCTTCGACTATCGAAGCGCCCGTCGTACGCAAACTGACAGACGCCTTCCAGCAGGGCAGCGGCAACGGCCGCGCCGCCGGCAAGCCCGGCGCGCCCCGCAAGTCGGCCCCCAGGCCCGCGGCGCCCTCCCCGGCGCAGTCGGCCCCCCGTCCGGGTCCGGCCGC
>NZ_JAVRHI010000147.1:0-13704 GCF_034105845.1 Streptomyces sp. CRN 30
CGGCGGTCCACCGGCCCGCCGCGTCCCGCCGCTCGTACCACCCGGCGCCCGCCCGGACCCGGCCGTCGCCGGGCCACGGCTCCCGCGCCGCCGGACCCGCACCCAGGGGCTCCAGGGTCAGCCGGGTGGTCCCCGGGCCCCGTACACAGGCCACCTGGCCCGTTCCCAGCCAGCCGAGCTTCCACTTGTGCCAGCCGAAGAGGTCGGGGGCGAGGCCGAACTGGCTGCCCATGAGGTCCCAGTCGCCGACGTACGTGTCCCAGTCGCCCTTGCCGTCGGCCGGGCGGTGGTACAGGTCGGGCAGGTCGAAGACGTGGCCGGTCTCATGGGCCAGGACCAGGCGGTCCGGCGGATGCCGCTCGAAGACGGTGACCACCCGGTGGACGTCCGTGCCGTCGGCCCGCAGGGGCCGCTCCAGGTTCACCACCTTGGTCGCGTCCGAGTCGACCCCCGGCGCGTCCGGGTCGGCGACGAAGTACACGATGTCGTAGCGGGAGAAGTCGATCCGGGCGTCGGCCGCCGTCATCGCGTCCCGCAGGTAGGCGGCCCGGTGCCCGGCGTCCCAGTCGCGCTCTATGGCGTACGCCGTGGACGGCCGCGGCATCTCGATCCACTCCGGCCGCGGGTGCGCGCGCAGGCTGAACCTGCCGTACGAGGCGCGCTCGTAGAAGCGGCTGGTGGCCGGGAAGTGGTCGGAGGCCAGTTCGGCCGGGGTGGTCAGCGGGGCCGCGTCCGGAAAGGACAGGAAGACCAGTACCGCGTCGAGGGCCCGGGTGGGCCGCGGATAGGAACGGTTCCAGGTGTCGACGCCCTCCGAGTGGTGGGCGTCGGTGCGTCCCAGGACGCACGCGGCCGACAGCGGTACGGCGACCGAGGGGGCCGCGACCAGGGAGGTGGCGGCCAGTGCGGTCAGCGAGGTGAACACCGCCCCCGTGCCGCGCAGACTGGGCAGCCGGCCGCCCTCCGGGAGCCGCGCGGTCCGGCGGGTGCGCGTCCGCGGCGCCGCACGGCCGGGCACCCGCCCGGGCACCGGCCACGGACCCGCCCGGAAGAGGCGCCGCCCGCGCCCCGTCCGACGGGCGGAACCCTTCCTGGGCAGCGGGCGCGGCACATCGACCTCCGGATGCGGGCTTCGGGGACACCGCACCCAGACTGTGTGAGCTTGTAGTACTTTGCCTCGTTAGTCTCCTCCGGAAGAGTGAGTGCTCCCAGGAGGCGACAGCCCGGCCATTCACGGAACGTCACAACTGGTCCGGCCAGGCCAAGAAGCCGTCCAGGGAGTGGCAGAAACGATCTGTCAGGAACGGAGGTGATTCCGGGACACTGGACAATGGCTGGAAGGGTGTGAGGCCAGCCTCTATGATCGGCACAATTTCCTGCACGGACACGGCTTGAGTGGCCGCCCGACCCGGACTGCCGCTCCGACGAGACATCACGAGATCCGTACGAAGAACGAGTGCACTGCGGGAGCGAACGGTGAGCGGAATGTCCAAGGGGCCGGCGCCCGCGGTGGACCTCGTCCGGCCGATCGTCACGGAGCGTGACATCGACAGTTCACGCCAGGTGTTGACGCCTCCTACGGCACCGCAGGCGTCACGGGAGTCCCACACGTTCCAGGCGGCGTTCGCGGCCGCGCCCCTCGCCATGGCCGTGGTCGACCGGCAGGGGCGCATCGTCACCGCCAACGACGCGCTGGGCGCGCTGCTCGGCGGCGGTGCCGCGGGGCTGGCCGGGCGGGTCGCCGCGGATCTCGTGGACCTGGCGTCGGACGCACGCACCTGGCACGCGTACCGCGAGGTGCTGCGCGGACGGCACGCGCGGCTGCGGTGCGCACGCCGACTGAAACATCCGGACGGGCACTCCCTCTGGGTCCAGGTGATGGTGAACCCGCTGCCCGGAGCGGTCGAGGCGCCCGGGACACCGGAGACGGCGGCCGAGGCGACCGCGCCGGTGGACGCCGCCCCGGCGCCCCAGGAGTTCACGGCGGCCCTGTCCGCGGAGGGCCTGGCCGCCCAGGACCCGGCGGCGGACCGCCGCGCGGAGCCGGCCGTGCTGCTCTCCCTCCAGGACATCAGCGCCCGCCGGGAGCTCCAGGCCCGGCTGCGCCACTTGCAGATGCACGACCCGGTGACCCGGCTGCCCAACCGCACGCTGTTCTTCGAGCGGCTGTCGGCCGCGCTGGAGGCGGAGGTCTACGACGAGGGCGGCACCGGCCGGATCGGGCTGTGCTACCTGGACCTGGACGGCTTCAAGGCGATCAACGACACGCTGGGGCACCGGGTCGGCGACCGGCTGCTCGCGGCCGTCGCCGAGCGGCTGACGCGCTGCGCCGACGAGGCCGGGTACGGAAGAGCCGCCGCACCCCTGGTCGCCCGGCTCGGCGGGGACGAGTTCGCGCTGCTGGTGGAGGACTCCACGGGCACCGAGCAGCTCGCGGACCTCGCCGAGGCCGTGCTGAAGGCCGTGCAGGCGCCCTTCGACCTGTCGGGCCAGCGGCTGTCCGTCTCCGCGTCGATCGGGGTCGTGGAGCGGCACGCGGCGAGCACCACCGCCACCGGGCTGATGCAGGCCGCCGACACGACGCTGTACTGGGCGAAGGCCGACGGGAAGTCCCGCTGGACGCTCTTCGACCCCGAGCGCAACGCCCACCGCATGACCCGCCAGGCCCTGTCGTCCACGCTCCGGCCGGCCGTGGAGCGCGGCGAGTTCGCCCTGGAGTACCAGCCGCTCGTCGCCATGGAGGGCGGCGAGCTGCGCGGGGTGGAGGCGCTGGTCCGCTGGAATCATCCGCAGTTCGGCACACTGACGCCGAATCGGTTCATCGGACTGGCGGAGGAGGACGGTTCGATCGTGCCGCTCGGGCGGTGGGCGCTGGCCACGGCCTGCCGGCAGGCCCGCCGGTGGCAGCTGGACCACCCGGACCGGACCCCGCTGTTCGTCAGCGTGAACGTGGCCGTGCGCCAGGTCTGGGACTCCGACCTGGTCGCCGACGTGGCGGAGATCCTCGGCGAGACCGGGCTCGCCCCGCACCTGCTGCAGCTGGAGCTCACCGAGTCGGCCGTCATGGGCTCGGCGGGCCGCCCCCTGCAGGCCCTCCAGGCGCTGAGCGACATGGGCGTCCGCATCGCCATCGACGACTTCGGCACCGGCTACTCCAACCTCGCCTACCTCAGCAGACTGCCGGTCTCCGTGCTGAAGCTGGACGGCGCCTTCGTCCGCGGCTTCCGGTACGAGCCGGGCGACAGCGGCGGCAGCGGCAAGGACGCCGCCCCCGAGCCGACCCAGGCCGACGAGGTCATCGTCGAGGCACTGGTCCAGCTCGCCCACCGGCTGGGGCTGACGGTCACCGCGGAGTGCGTGGAGACCACGGACCAGGCGACGCGGCTGCGCCGCATCGGCTGCGACACCGGCCAGGGCTGGCTGTACTCACGGCCCGTGTCGCCGGAGCGCATCGGTGAACTGCTGGCGGCGGCCCGCTCACCGGGGTGAGCGGGCCGCCGCCGACATGCGCGTGATCAGGCCTTCGGCAGCCCGTACGCGTCCGCGATCAGCTCGTACGAGCGCACCCGCAGCTCCCCGCTGTGGGCATGGCTGGTGAGCATCAGCTCGTCGGCGCCGGTGCGCTTCTGCAGGTCGTCCAGGCCCGCCCGGACCTCGTCCGCCGTGCCGTGGATGACGTCGGAGTTCCAGGAGTCGACGAAGTCCCGCTCCGCCGCGCTCCACTCGTAGCCTTCCGCCTCCTCGGGGCTCGGCACCAGGCCGGGGCGGCCGGTGCGCAGCCGGAGCATGTTGAGCGCGGCGGCCATGATCTGGCGGCGGGCCTCCTTCTCGTCGTCCGTGGCGAGGGCGGAGACGCCGATGAGGGCGTACGGCGCGGAGAGGACCTCCGACGGCCGGAAGTGCTCGCGGTAGAGGTCGAGCGCCGGGATGGTGTTGCGCGCCGAGAAGTGGTGGGCGAAGGCGAAGGGCAGGCCGAGCTCGGCGGCCAGCCGGGCGCTGAAGCCGGAGGAGCCCAGCAGCCAGATGGGCGGCCGGTGGGTGGACTGGACGCCGCCGGGCGAGGTGCTCTGGACCGGACCCGGCACCGCGTGGATCCGGCGGTAGGGGTGGCCGTCGGGGAAGCCGTCGTCCAGGAAGCGGATGAGTTCGCCGAGCTGCTGGGGGAAGTCGTCGGCGCCCTCGTGCAGCCGTTCGGTGCGGCGCAGGGCGGCCGCGGTGGCGCCGTCGGTGCCGGGGGCGCGGCCGAGGCCGAGGTCGACGCGCTCGGGCGCCAGGGCCTCCAGGGTGCCGAACTGCTCGGCGATGACCAGGGGCGCGTGGTTGGGCAGCATCACGCCGCCCGAGCCGAGGCGGATGCGCTCGGTGTGGGCGGCGAGGTGGGCGAGGATCACGGCGGGCGAGGAGGAGGCCACGCCCGGCATGGAGTGGTGCTCGGCGACCCAGTAGCGGTGGTAGCCGCGGGACTCGGCGAGGCGGGACAGGTCGACGGCGGTGCGCAGCGCGTCCGTGGCGGTGCGGCCGGCCCCCACGGTCACCAGGTCCAGGACCGAGAGGGGTACGGGCGCACTGCCCTGCGCTGTGCCTCGGATCTCGTCTGCCGCCACGGTGCCTCCTGTGTTTCGTTGCCGGCGCATTGCTCGGCTCAGCACAACAGGAGGCCGGCTCCGGTTATTCCCCCGGGGTGGCGTGCGCCGGGCGCCCGCTCAGACCTGCACCACCGGCTCCCGGGTGAACAGCGCGCCGAGCTGCGGCGCGTTCACCCGGCGGTCGGCCAGGCGCAGGGCCTCCCAGACGGTGACCTGGTTGGCGGTGAGGACGGGCTTGCCGAGGGCGGCCTCCAGGGTCTTCAGGTGGGAGGCGGTGTGCAGGGCCGTGTCCGGGACCAGGACCGCGTCCGCGTCGGGGTGGTCGGCCGCGCGGGCGAGGGCGAGGACCCGCTCGCCGTCCCAGCTCGCGGCCTCGGCCGCCGTGACGACGCCGGCCGCCCGGACGGACACCGCCTCCAGGCCCGCGTCCTTCAGGAAGGCGGCGAACAGGGCCGCCACGTCCTCGGGGTACGTGGCCGCGATCGCGACCCGCCGGGCGCCGACCTCCCGCGCCGCGTGGACGAAGCCGAACGAGGTGGAGGAGGCGGGCAGCCCGGCGGCCCGGGCGAGGCCGCGGACCTGCTCGTGGGCGCCCTCCCAGCCGTACACGAAGCTGCCGGAGGTGCAGGCCCAGACGACCGCCTCGGCGCCGGACAGGCGCAGTTCCTCGGCGCTCGCGGCGAGCCGTTCGGGCGTGCCCAGCTCCCGCAGGGCGTCCTCGCGGTGGGCGTCCTCGCCGATGTCCGTGTGGATCAGGACCAGGCGGATGTCGCTGCCGAGGAGCTGCTCCATGCGCGGGTAGTCGTCCTCGGCGGAGTGGCCCGGGTAGAGGAATCCGAGTGCTGTCATGTCCTGCCTTTCCTGCTCATCGGTGCCGGCGGTACGGGGCTCCGGCGCGCCGTCCGGTCCGGCGACGCCCGACAGGGGCCCACTGCCCGGGTACCCAGGTGACGCGATGCCGCCCACATCGTCACTTGGTTGGCCGACAGGACGGGGATGCGCGCCTCCGCGTCGGGCGGGGACACCACGTCGTACGGGCAGGGCGTCGGCCCCGCGCGGCGGGCGAAGGTCAACGAGGGGGATGCGGCGCCGTGTTGACGAAGGTAGGTTCGGGTGCGAGCGTGGGTCGATCCGCGCCCTTCGGACAGATCCGGCCTGTTCGGTGAGGAATCCGCCCGAAAAGCCTCCCCGGCCTTCCCGGCCGGCTGCCCCGGAGCACAAGAGAAGCGGACGCGCATTGCGAGAGGGTTCCCCGACGATGTCCGGTACCACCACCCTGCTCGTCCTGGACGCCGAACCGCCACCCCGGCTCGGCCGCCTCACCGGCCGGGCCCGGATCGTGCACGCGGACGAGGACTCGCTCGCCGAGCGCCTGCCGGGCGCCGACGTGCTCCTCGTCTGGAACTTCCGCTCGCGCGCGGTGCGCGACGCCTGGCCGGGTCCCGGCCCGAGGCCGCGCTGGGTGCACACGGCGAGCACGGGCGTGGACCACCTGCTCTGTCCGGAACTCGCCGCCTCCGACACGATGCTGACCAACGCGCGCGGGGTGTTCGACCAGCCGATCGCCGAGTACGTGGCCGCGCTGGTGCTGGCGATGGCGAAGGACCTGCCGCTCACCTGGCGCTCGCAGGGCGCGCGGGCCTGGCGGCACCGGGAGACGCGGCGGGTGGCGGGGACCCGGGCGGTCGTCGTCGGCTCGGGACCCATCGGCCGGGCGGTCGCGACCACCCTGCGGGCGCTCGGGGTCACCGCCGCCGTGGTGGGCCGCGCGCCGCGGCCGGGCGTCCACGGCCCCGAGGACCTTGACCGGCTGCTGTCGCGCGCGGACTGGGTGGTGGCGGCGGCCCCGCTGACCGAGGAGACGGACGGCATGTTCGACGCCCGCCGGTTCGGGATCATGCAGCCGTCGGCACGGTTCGTCAACGTCGGGCGCGGCCGGCTCGTCGTGGAGGAGGCGCTGGTGGAGGCGTTGTCGAAGCGGTGGATCGCGGGCGCGGCGCTGGACGTCTTCGAGCGCGAGCCACTGTCCCGGGAGGACCCGCTGTGGGACGTCCCGAACCTGCTGATCTCCCCCCACATGAGCGGCGACACGGTGGGCTGGCGGGACTCCCTCGCCGCCCAGTTCGTGCGGCTGTACGAGCGCTGGGAGGCGGGCGAGCCCCTGCCGAACGTGGTCGACAAGAAGCGCGGGTACGTGCCGGGACACTGAGGACTGCCTGAAGGAGGGCGGATGACCGAGCTCGCCGATCTGACCGCGTCACGGCTCCTCGACGGCTACCGCAGGGGCGAGTTCAGCCCGGTGGAGGCGGTCCGGGCGGCCCTGGACCGGGCCGGGCGCGCCCAGGACGCCGTCAACGCCTTCGTGCGCCTCGAGGCGGACGAGGCCCTCGTCCGGGCCCGCGCGTCCGAGGAGCGGTGGCGGCGCGGGGAGCCGGCCGGACCGCTCGACGGGGTGCCGGTGACGGTGAAGGACGTCCTGCCGATGAGGGGCGGGCCCACGCTGAGGGGTTCCCGGGCGGTCGACCCGGCGGGCGCCTGGGACGAGGACGCCCCGGCCGTGGCCCGGCTGCGCGAGAGCGGGGCGGTCTTCCTCGGCCGGACGACGACGTCGGAGTTCGGCTGGAAGGCCGTCACCGACTCGCCGCTGTCCGGGGTGACCCTCAACCCGTACGACACCTCCCGCACCGCGGGCGGCTCCAGCGGCGGCGCGGCGGCGGCCGTGGCCCTCGGCGCCGGGCCGCTGGCGCTCGGCACCGACGGGGGCGGCAGCGTGCGCGTCCCGGCCGCGTTCTGCGGGGTCTTCGGGCTGAAGCCGACGTACGGCCGCGTGCCCCTGTACCCTGCCGGCCCCTTCGGCACCCTCGCCCACGTGGGCCCCCTCGCGCGGGACGCGGCCGACGCCGCGCTGCTGCTGGACGTGATCTCCGGTCCGGACGCCCGGGACTGGTCGGCGCTCCCCCCGCCGTCCGGCTCGTTCGCCGACGCGACGGCGGGCGGGGTGCGGGGGCTGCGCGTGGCGTACTCGCCCTCCCTCGGCGGTCAGGTGGCCGTACGGCCGGCGATCGCCGCGGCGGTGCGGCGGGCCGTCACGGGGCTGGCCGGTCTCGGCGCGTACGTCACCGAGACGGACCCCGACCTCGCGGACCCGGTGCGGGCGTTCCACACGCTGTGGTTCGGCGGGGCGGCCCGGACCGTCCAGCTGCTCGGGCCGCACCGGCGGGAGCTGCTGGAGCCGGGGCTCCGCGAGGTCGCCGCGATCGGCGCGCGGCTGACGGCGCTGGACCACCTGGCCGCGGTGGACGTCCGCAGGGACCTCGGGCGGCGCATGGGCCTCTTCCACGAGGCGTACGACGTGCTGGTGACGCCGACCCTGCCGATCACCGCGTTCGAGGCCGGCGTGGAGGTCCCCCGGGGGTCGGGGCACCGTCGCTGGACGGGGTGGACCCCGTTCACGTATCCCTTCAACCTGACCCGGCAGCCGGCGGCGACCGTCCCCGTCGGGGTGGACGGGGACGGGCTGCCGGTGGGACTGCAGGTGGTGGCGGCCCGGCACCGGGACGATCTGGTGCTGCGGGTGGCGCACGCGCTGTACGAGGCGGAGGTGGCCGGAGTGGAACGGCCGGGCGGGGTCTGAATCCGCCACGCACCACCGCCGCGAATGCCGGAAAGGCCGGTTCGGCCGGGAAAGGGGTCCAGGTCTCGTTCCGCGCGCATTTGGTGGGGTGGACGTCGCCTGCCGGCGGGCGCGCGTTCCAGATCGTTATACAGGCGCGCGACGCACGGTCGCCCGGCGGTTCGGCCGCGGCGTGCATCTCCCGTGTGACCAGCGCACTCTTGCTGAAACGAGCAACCACGCACTCCACGGTCCCGTGACGATCAAGAGCACCCCCCTGCAAAAAGGGCGAAAAAACATCCGAATACAAAACAGGGACTCGGGTAGCTGCGCGCCCATGGCTCCACCACATGGGAACGAAACAGACACTCGCGCACGCTCCAGACGCCCGAGCCGCCGGTCACTCCTGGCCGGTGTCTCGGCGCTCGGCGCGCTCGGTGCGCTCGGCGCCACCGGCTGCTCACGGGTCGCCACCGGTGCCGGCGTCGAGGGGGGTGACCTCCTCGAGCGGCTCCGTGCCCAGGGGGTGGTACGGCTCGGGATCGCCGGTGAGATCCCCCACGGCTACATCGACCGGGACGGCGAGGTGACCGGCGAGGGCCCCGAGCTCGCCAAGGTCATCTTCAAGCGGCTCGGTATCGACCGGGTGCAGCCCGTGCCCACCGAGTTCGGCTCCCTGATCCCGGGGCTGAACTCGCAGCAGTTCGACGTCGTCACCGCCGGCATGTACATCACCGCCGAGCGCTGCGCGCAGGTCATCTTCTCCGACCCCGACTACCAGATGCTCACCGCGTTCGTCGTGCGCAAGGGGAACCCGAAGGGCCTGAACGACTACGAGGACATCCTCCGCGAGGGGGCGAGGTTCGCCACCGGCACCGGGTACGCGCAGATCGAGCACGCCGTCGCGGCCGGTTACCCGCGCGGCGACATCCTCATCGTGCCCGACCAGGTCGCCGGGCTGAACGCGGTGGAGACGGGCCGCGCCGACGTCTTCGCCGGGACCGCGCTCACCGTGCGCGAGGTCGTGAAGAAGTCCGCCAAGGCGGAGGCGACCGAGGCCTTCGCGACCGTGGTGGACGGCGAGGAGCAGGTGGACGGCGGCGGCTTCGCGTTCCGGCCGACCGAGACGGGGCTGCGCGACGCCTTCAACGCCGAGCTGCGGAAGATGAAGGACAGCGGCGAGGTCTACCGCATCCTGCGGCCCTTCGGTTTCACCGAGGACGAGATGACCGATCTGACCGCGAAGGAGCTGTGCGGCGGATGACCTCGGGACTCTGGGAACTCGTACTCAAGGGCGTCTGGGTCACGATCCAGCTGCTCGTCCTCAGCGGACTGCTCGCGACCGCGGTGTCCTTCGGCATCGGCATCGCGCGCACCCACCGGCTGTGGGTCGTCCGCTTCCTGGCGGGCCTCTACACCGAGGTCTTCCGCGGCACCTCGGCCCTGGTCATGATCTTCTGGGTGTTCTTCGTGCTGCCCCCGGCCTTCGGCTGGCAGCTGGTGCCGCTGTGGGCGGGCACGCTGGCACTCGGCCTGACGTACGGGGCGTACGGCGCGGAGATCGTGCGCGGCGCCCTCGCGGCGGTGAACCCGGCGCAGCGTGAGGCGGGCATCGCGCTGAGCTTCACGCCCTGGCAGCGGATGCGGCTGGTGCTGCTGCCGCAGGCGGTGCCGGAGATGATCCCGCCCTTCTCCAACCTGCTCGTGGAGCTGCTGAAGGGCACCGCCCTGGTGTCGATCATGGGCATGGGCGACCTGGCGTTCAGCGGCAACCTGGTGCGGCTGGCGCTGCAGGAGAGCGCGGAGATCTACACGTACCTCCTGCTCATCTACTTCGTGATCGCCTTCCTGCTCACCCGGGTGATGCGCGGGCTGGAGACGAAGCTCAAGGCGGGGGTCGGCAAGGCCCCCGAGCGCAAGCGGGACGTGAGGTCGAAGCGGCCCGAGGCGACCGCTGTGGGAGGTGCCGTCCGATGAACTGGGACTGGAACGCGGTCTCCGGCTTCATGCCGCACTTCTGGGACGGTCTGCTGGTCACCCTGCAGGTCCTGGTGATCGGCTCGCTGATCTCCTTCGTGCTGGGCCTGGTGTGGGCGCTGCTGATGCGGGTCGAGAGCCGCTGGGTGACCTGGCCGGTCGGCGCGGTCACCGAGTTCGTGCGGAACACGCCGCTGCTGGTGCAGCTGTTCTTCCTCTTCTACGTGCTGCCCGAGTGGGGCCTCACCCTCTCGGCGCTGACCACCGGCGTGATCGGCATCGGGCTGCACTACTCGACGTACACGATGCAGGTCTACCGGGCCGGCATCGAGGCGGTGCCGGTGGGCCAGTGGGAGGCCGCGACCGCGCTGAACCTGCCGCTGAGGCGGACCTGGACCGCGGTGATCCTGCCGCAGGCCGTCCGCCGGGTGGTGCCCGCCCTCGGCAACTACGTGATCTCCATGCTGAAGGACACGCCGCTGCTGATGGCGATCACCGTGCTGGAGATGCTCGGCGAGGCCCGGCTGTTCTCCCAGCAGAACTTCCAGTTCACCGAGCCGCTGACGGTGATCGGCGTCGCCTTCGTCGTCCTCTCCTACCTGGCCTCCCTTCTCCTGCGAGCCCTGGAGCGTCGCCTTGTCCATTGACACCCAGTCCACCCCCGGGACGAACACCGTGAAGACCGCGTCCGAGCTGATCCGGCTGGAGCAGGTCACCAAGCGGTTCGGGGACAACACCGTCCTCGACCACCTCGACTTCTCCGTGGACGCCGGCAAGCACGTCACCCTGATCGGGCCGTCCGGCTCCGGCAAGACGACGATCCTGCGGCTGCTGATGACCCTGCTCAAGCCCGACGAGGGCACGATCACGGTCGACGGGCAGAAGCTGTTCCCGGCCTCCGAGAAGGAGGTCCGCGAGGTCCGCAAGAAGATCGGCATGGTCTTCCAGCAGTTCAACCTGTTCCCGAACATGACGGTGCTGCGCAACATCACCGAGGCCCCCGTCACCGTGCTCGGCATGTCCAAGGACGAGGCGGCGGAGCGGGCCAAGGAGCTGCTCGACATGGTGGGCCTGGCCGACAAGGCCGACGCCCGCCCCACCCAGCTCTCCGGCGGCCAGCAGCAGCGGGTCGCCATCGCGCGGGCCCTGGCCATGCGGCCGCAGGTGCTGCTCCTGGACGAGGTGACCTCCGCGCTGGACCCGGAGCTCGTCGCGGGCGTCCTCGACGTGCTCCGGGACATCGCCCGCACCACCGACATCACGATGCTCTGCGTGACGCACGAGATGAGCTTCGCCCGGGACATCTCGGACCAGGTTCTGATGTTCGATTCCGGCCGGGTGATCGAGTCGGGTCCGCCCGAGAAGATCTTCAGCGACCCGGAGCTGGACCGGACGCGGGAATTCCTCAGCGCGGTGCTCTGAATCACGGGGCGTACGGGGAGAACGACCGAGGTGGGCACGGTGGACCGTGACTCCGGCATGAGCCAGCGCGCCTGCGCCCCCGCTGGGGGGCTCGGTGACGCTCCGGATTTCTGCCGAACAACCCCTCCCCGCACGCCTCCCGGGCCGTATCGTGAGGACGGCAAGCTGTCCGAAAACGGCCAGGGAAGCGCAGGGGGAACCGTGGCGCTGCAGCACGAGCCGACCGCTCCGCACCACTCGGCCCAGGACGCCCTGCGCGTCCTGGAGACGGTGGCGCGGCGCTCCACCGGCGTCATGGACGCGGAGCTGAGCCGCCGGACCGGCATGGGCGGCGAGCGGCTGGCCGCCCTCCTGCGGATGCTGCTGCGCGAGGGGTACGTCGAGCGGACCGCCGACGGCGCGTACGTCGCCGGGGACGTCCTCGGCCGGCTGGGCTCCGCCCACGACCGGGACCGCTCCCTGCGGGACGCGCTCCAGCGGACCCTCGACCGGCTGCGCGAGACGGTGGGCGCCGCCGTCTACCTCAGCCGGTACGTCGACGGCGAGATCCGGGTCACGGGCTGCGCGGCCGGTCCGGCCACCCCGGCGGTCAACGAGTGGTTCGACTTCCGCTCGGCCGCCCACGCCAGCGCGATCGGCAAGAGCCTGCTGGGGCAGCTGGACCTGGACGGCCGCCGCGACCACCTCTCCCGCCACCGTCCGGCCCGCCTCACCTCCCGCACGATCACCAGCGAGAAAGTGCTGCTCAGCACGTTGGACGCGCAGCGGCCCACGGTCCCCGTGCTCGATCTGCAGGAGTACGCGGTCGGCACGGTCTGCGCGGCCGTCCCCCTCACGGCCGGTTCCGCCGTCGGCTGCCTCGCCCTGTCCCTGCCGGTCGAGCACGCGCACCGGCTGCGGCGGGCCGCGGACACGCTGAACCGTGGCGCCGCGCCGGTCCTGCTGTCGCTGACGATCTAGCGGTGGTCCGGAGCACCCCCGCGGACCAGGTAGTATTTCTTATGTCGCCGACCGCGAGAGCGGGAAGCGAGAGTCACGCGCCGCTAGCTCAGTTGGTTAGAGCAGCTGACTCTTAATCAGCGGGTCCGGGGTTCGAGTCCCTGGCGGCGCACCGAACGAAGGGCCCCTCACGTGATGTGAGGGGCCCTTCGGCATGGTCAGTCACGGGACAGGTCGCGTCCGGTCCAGAACGCCACCGTGAGGTCCTTCACCAGGGCCTTGCGCTCGTAGTCGTCCAGCTGCACCAGCCCGCGCACGGTGAGCCGGGTCACGGTGTCCTCGACCGAGTCGACGACCGAGGTGAGCACCGTGTCCCGGTGCTGGGCGTCGAGCGCGGCGATCCGGCGCCGCTGCATGACGGCGGCCACGTCCGGCGCGTACGCGATCCGGGTCGGCTGCACGGAGAACACCTCCAGGCCCACCGCCCCCGCGTCCGCCGCCACCAGCCGCGTCAGCCGCTCGCCCACCGCGTCCGTGTTGCGCAGGGTCGCGTCCCGGACGACGGCGGCGGGCGGCACATCGGCCGGGAGCTGCGCCAGCACCCGGGACAGCGCCGCGTCCACGCACTCCCGCAGGTACCGCTCGTGGTCCTCCACCCCCAGCACGGCCCGCGCGGTGTCCCGCACCCGCCAGGCGACGAGCACCACGACCCGCAGCTCGACCCCGTTCGCGTCGACCGCGGGCAGCGGCTCGCTGCGCCAGTGCCGCAGCCGTACGTCGACCCGGCGGCGCAGCACCAGCGGGTTCACCCACATGAGCCCCGTACGCCGCACCGTCCCGCGGTACCGGCCGAACAGGCCGAGCACCCAGGCCCGTCCGGCCCGTCCCCGCGCCAGCCCGCCGAAGCCGAACAGTCCGAGCGCCCCCGAGCCGGCGTACGCGGCCCACTGGGCCGGGCCCAGCCCGGCGTCCAGCTGCGCGGGCAGCCGCGCCGCCGCCACGGTCAGCCCCGGCAGCACCCCCGCCCACCACGAGGTGAGTGCGCAGCCGGTCAGCCCGCACACCCCGGCCAGCAGCCCCGCCGACCCGGGCAGCACCCGGGCCGGGCGCTCCACCAGGTCCGGGTCGGCCTCGGGCACGGTCCGCGCCGGCACCGGCCCGGGCGGC
>NZ_JAVRHI010000148.1:0-20872 GCF_034105845.1 Streptomyces sp. CRN 30
GGCGGCGGCGACACCGGCGGCGGCGTCCGTCCCGCCGAGGCTCCGGGCCCGCTCGAGGAGCCGGTCCGCCGCCGCCACCGCCGGGCCCGGCACGTCCGCCGAGCGGAGCCGCACCAGCAGCGCCAGCGAGTGGGCGGTGTCCCCCGCGGTGTTCCCCCACGCCACCGTGCACAGCGCCGTCGCCCCCGGCACCGTACGCACGGACGGCGCGTCGTCCGGTTCGCCGGACGGCCACGGCGCGACGCACACCACCGTGTGCGGGACCTCCGCGCGGGGGCCGAGGGCGGCGCGCAGCTCGGCGACGGCCATGTCCCGCTGCCAGTCCTGCTCCGCGGTGAGCACCGCCCGCAGCTCACGGCCGAGACCCGCGCCCTGCCGGGCCTCGTCGGCGAGCAGCGCGCCGATCCGGGAGGTGACCGCCATCGCCGCCGCGAGCCGCCGGTCGGTCGGACCCGGGTCGGTGCTCAGCAGCCATACGTAGCCGAGGGCGACACCGCGATGGCGTACCGGCAGACAGATCCGGCCCCGGTTGACGCCCGCCTCCGGCGTCGGCGGGATGCGGACGGGGCCGGTGGCCCGGGTGATGCCGAACCCCTCGAACCAGGCGCGGACCTCGGGCGTGGAGCGCCGGGTCAGGATCGAGCGGGCGCGCACCGGGTCGAGGGCGGAGGCGTCCAGGGCCCCCTCGCTGTCGTAGGCGCCGAAGGCGATCAGCTCGAAGTCGCGGTTCTCCAGGGTCGCGGGCGCGTCCAGCAGCTCCGAGATCTCGTCGACCAGCTCCTGGTAGTCGCCCTTCGCGTCCGATGTCACCCGGGCATTGTCCCGCATCCCGCCCGCCCCTTCATACATCTGTCTGAGATATCCCGCACGGATGCGTGACAGGTGTCGATGGCCCACGATCGGAGTCATCCCTAGGTTTCACGGTGGCTGAGCCCGTTCGTTTTGCAAGTGGAGGTGGACCGTGCTGGGTCCCGTGATTCTCGCCGCGTCGCGCAGCGACCGGATGCGCCGTCTGGTCTCGGCGGCCCCGGTGACCAAGCAGGTCGTCGACCGCTTCATCCCCGGCGAGGACGTCGACGAGATCGTCCCGATCGTCCGGGACCTCGCCGGCCAGGGCCTGGAACTGACGATGGACGTCGTCGGCGAGGACATCACCACGCCCGAGCAGGCCGAGGCCGCCCGTGACGCGTACCTGGAGCTGATCGACCGGCTCAAGCCGCTGGAGCTCGGCACGCGCGCGGAGATGTCCGTGAAGCTCTCCATGTTCGGTCAGGCGCTGGACGGCGGCCACGAGCTGGCCGCGAAGAACGTCCGCCCGGTCGTCGAGGCCGCCGCCGAGATCGGCACCACGGTCACCCTGGACGCCGAGGACCACACCACCCTCGACTCGATGTTCGCCATCCACGAGGAGCTGCGGAAGGACTTCCCGGGGACCGGCTGCGTCATCCAGGCGTACCTGTTCCGCACCGAGGCCGACGCGCGCCGGCTCGCCGAGGCGGGCAGCCGCGTACGGTTGGTGAAGGGCGCCTACAAGGAGCCCGCCGAGGTCGCCTACCAGGACAAGCACGAGATCGACAAGGCGTACGTCCGCGTGCTGCGGACGCTGATGGACGGCGAGGGCTACCCGATGGTCGGGTCCCACGACCCGCGGCTGATCGCCATCGCCCAGGACCTCGCCCACCGCGCGGGCCGCAAGCCCGACGAGTACGAGTTCCAGATGCTGTACGGCATCCGCGGCGAGGAGCAGCACCGGCTGGCCGCCGAGGGCCACCGGATGCGCGTCTACACCGCGTACGGCACCGACTGGTACGGCTACTTCATGCGGCGCCTCGCGGAGAAGCCGGCGAACCTGCGGTTCTTCGCGCGCTCCATGGTCAGCAAGGGCTGAGAGAGCAGCGCAAGGGCTGACCAGCGCAAGGGCTGACCAGCGCAAGGTCCGAGAGACCAGTACCAGCGGGGGCCGAGCCCCGCACCCGCTCGCAACACCGCTCAAGTCAAGGAGTTACGGACACCATGGACGCTGTGACCCAGGTCCCCACCCCCGTCAACGAGCCGGTGCACGGCTACGCCCCCGGTTCGCCCGAGCGCGCCCGCCTGGAGGCCAAGCTCAAGGAGCTGGCCGACAACCCGATCGACCTGGTCTGCACCATCGGCGGCGAGCAGCGGATGGGCGGCGGCGAGCGCTTCGACGTCGTGCAGCCGCACAACCACCAGGCCCGCCTGGGCACCTACGCCAACGCCACCGAGCAGGACGCGCAGGACGCGATCGACGCGGCCCTCGCCGCCGCCCCGGCCTGGCGCGCGATGTCCTTCGACGACCGCGCGGCGATCATCCTGCGCGCCGCCGAGCTGCTCTCCGGCCCGTGGCGCGAGACCATCGCCGCCTCGACGATGCTCGGCCAGTCCAAGACCGCCCAGCAGGCCGAGATCGACAGCCCCTGCGAGCTGATCGACTTCTGGCGCTTCAACGTCTCCTACGCGCGCCAGATCCTGGCCGAGCAGCCCCCGGCCAACTCCGCGGGTGTCTGGAACCGCCTGGACCACCGCCCGCTGGAGGGCTTCGTCTACGCGATCACGCCGTTCAACTTCACGGCGATCGCCGCCAACCTGCCCACCGCGCCCGCCCTCATGGGCAACGTGGTGGTCTGGAAGCCGTCCCCGACGCAGACCCACGCCGCCGTGCTGATGATGCGCCTGCTGGAGGAGGCCGGTCTCCCCAAGGGCGTCATCAACCTCGTCACCGGTGACGGCCTGGCCGTCTCCGAGGTCGCCCTGAACCACCGCGACCTGGCCGGTATCCACTTCACCGGCTCGACCAGGACCTTCCAGCACCTGTGGAAGACGGTCGGCAACAACATCGAGAAGTACCGCACCTACCCGCGCCTCGTCGGCGAGACCGGTGGCAAGGACTTCGTCGTCGCCCACCCGAGCGCCGACCGCGCCGTGCTCAAGACGGCCCTGACCCGCGGTGCCTTCGAGTACCAGGGCCAGAAGTGCTCCGCCACCTCGCGCGCGTACATCCCGGCCTCCATCTGGAACGACGGGTTCAAGGAGGAGTTCGCGGCCGAGGTCGACGGCATCACCATGGGTGACGTCACCGACCTGTCGCACTTCATCGGCGCCGTCATCGACGAGCGGTCCTTCGCCAAGAACAAGGCGGCGATCGACCGCGCCAAGGACGACGCGTCCTGCACGATCGTCGCCGGCGGCACCTACGACGACTCGGTCGGCTACTTCGTCCGCCCGACCGTCGTCGAGTGCACCGACCCGGAGAACGAGGTCTTCACCACCGAGTACTTCGGCCCGATCCTCGCGGTGTACGTGTACGACGACAGCACGGCCGAGAAGTACGACGAGATGCTGGCCCAGATGGAGTCCGTCTCCGACTACGCGCTCACCGGCTCGGTCATCGCGAGCGACCGCGCGGCCGCCGCGTACACGATGGAGAAGCTGCGCTACGCGGCCGGCAACTTCTACATCAACGACAAGTCGACCGGTGCCGTCGTCGGCCAGCAGCCCTTCGGCGGCGGCCGCGCCTCCGGCACCAACGACAAGGCCGGTGCCCCGCAGAACCTGATGCGCTGGACGCTGACCCGCGCCATCAAGGACTCGCTGGTCTCCCCGACCGACTACCGCTACCCGCACATGGGCTGACGGCCGCCGGACGGAACTCGGGCCGGGCGCGAGCCCGGCCCGAGCCGTCTGCCGGACCGTGCTACTCGGCGCCCTGCGGCTTCAGCATGAAGCGGTAGGCGTCGTTGGGCAGTGCGTCGTCGAAGCCGACGTCCTTCTGTACGGACGTCTTGCACCGGTCGTAGACCGACACGACGTCCTCGCTGTCGCGGAACTTGTAGTTCTTGACGTCCGTGTAGGCCACGACCGCCCAGTCCGCCTCGCGCAGGTCGTGCACGGGGATCTTGTCGCTGGTGACGGTGTCCGTGACGCGCTTGATCCGCGCGGTGAGTTCGCCCTTGACCTTCTCCTTGTCGGGCGTGATCTGCCATTTCTTGACGCCGTTGTCCTCCAGCGCCGCGAGTTCGGCGAGTTTCACGCCGATGCTCTCGAAATACCCGGGAAACTCCTTGAGGTAGGCCCAGCGTTCCGAGGGGAACGAGTTCGGCCGCTGCTGCTCCACGCCGCTGCTGGGGTCGAAGACCCGGCGGGTGCCCGCGGGGCCGACGAACAGGTTGAACGGCGACCAGAAGAACATGCCGGTGAACTGGGCCTCCGCCGGAGCGGTGGTCCCCGAGGAGACCGGCCACCCCGCGAAGCGCTTCAGGGTTCCCCGGCTCACCCCCACCTCCTCGCTCAGTGCCTGGAGGAGCTGGATGTACTTACGGTCCAGAATGTGGTGCCCGGATCCTGAGGTTGTCCAGAAACCTCCGCGCGGGAAGCCAAGGAGGAATGATGCCCTGGGACTTCCGATTCACACTGGCCGGCCAGTCTGCGGCACGGGGCCGGCACCGGCCGCGGAGCGCCCGCGCGGAGCCGCTCCGGACCCCGCCGTCTCAGATAGTAGGAAGTCCGAGTAATTGTGCAGACAGGCGCGGCATCCTCGCTTAGCTTTGTAGGAGCCGAACGAAATCGCTCGACCCAGCGAACGGCGGCAGCGAGCCGGACCCCGCGCAGGCCACCCCTGCGGTCCGCTGCTCCCCGCCCCTTGTCGGCCTCCCGCAGTTCCGTCTTCCGTGCTCCCCGTACCGAAGACGTCCGTGCTCCCTGTGCCGAAGGAGTCGATCCCCCCATGGCCGAGACCGCCGTCCGCCGCCGAGTCCGTCACGCCTCCCGCACGAGCGACACCGACCGCAAGAACGCCGCCGCCGCCCTCCAGCGCTCCCTCGACCGCCGCGACAACGGCGGCTCGACCGGCCACACCGCCCACTAGCTCTGGCCCGGCACCGTCCACTAGCCCTGGCCCGGCACCGTCCACCGGGCCCGGCCTAGGAGCCGCGCCGTACCTCGAAGTGGTCGACGCGGGATCCCTCCGGCGTCAGTGCCGAGACCCGCAGTCTCGGCGCCGCGCCCGCCTCCGCCTCCACGGCGAGGAACGAGAAACCGCGGTAGCGCACCCGTGACCAGCCGACCCGCTCGGCAGGGGTGTCCCTTGACCGGGTCCAGCGGAAGCTGTCGACGGGCTCGTGCGCGGTGACGTGCCCCTCGTAGCTCTCCGCCGCGCCCGCCGGGAAGCCGTACAGCTCCCTGCCGCCGCCGCCCGCGGTGACGTAGACGGTCCCGTCCCGGGTCGGGTCCGTGGTCCCCCCGACCGGTACCGGCCGGCCCACCGCCCCGTCGCGGACGGCGTCCGTCCGCTCGTAGACGTGGTTGTGCCCGTTGATCACCAGGTCCACCTCGTACCGGGCGAACAGCGGGACCCACTCCGCGCGCACCCCGCCGTCCGAGGCGTGCGTCGACGTCGAGTACGCGCAGTGGTGGAAGAAGACGACGACGAAGTCGATCTCCGGCGCCGCCCGCAGCTCCGCCAGCCGCCGCCGCAGCCAGCCCGTCTGCCGGCCCTCCGAGAAGCCGAGATTGGCCGGGATCTCGTACGACACGTCGTTGGCGTCGAGCGCCACCACGCCGACGTTGCCGTAGCGGAAGGCGTACACCCCCGGCGCCCTCCGGGGATCGAAGCCGTTGTCCGGCAGGGAGAAGCGGGCCAGCTGGCCGCCGTAGCCGTCCGGCGAGTACCACGCCTCCATGTCGTGGTTGCCGGTCGTCACCATCCACGGCACCGACCGCGCCACCGGCTCCGTCTGCTCCAGGAACCGGTCCCATTGCGAGGCGTCGTAGAGGTCCGACTCCTTGCCGCGGCCCTTGTCGTCGGCGTAGCAGATGTCGCCCGCGTGCAGGTGGAACGCGGGGTCCTGGCGCAGCAGCACCCGGTTGTTGGCCACCGCGTCGCCGCCGACGCCCTGGTCGCCGAAGGCGGTGAACACGAACCGCTCCGGGTGCGCGGGCGCCGTGCGGAAGGAGGCGACGGTGGACCGGTGCGGTGGCGCGGCCGGGTCGAAGCCCTCGTGACCGACGCCGTAGTAGTACGTCGTCCCCGGGCGCAGGCCGTCCAGGGCCGCGTGCACGTAGTACTGCTCGGCAGCCGGGCGCAGCCCCGCCAGCTCCGGCGTCACCAGGTCCCGCAGCTCCGCGCCGATCCGGCGGTCCAGGTCGTCGGGGCGCAGGCCGACCCGGACGAACGGCCGGCGCACCGCGAGCGGCACCTGCCAGGAGATCCGCATCTGCCGCCGCGGATCGGCGCCGAAGGCGAGATGGCGGCCGAACGGCGTCACCACCGCGCCGGATACGGTCGACCCGGCGGGCGGCGCGGTCCGCGTGCTCCCGGCCCCGACCGTGCTCCCGCCCCCGGCGCCGTCCGCGGTCCCGGTGCCGGAGCAGCCGGTCAGCAGTCCGCTCGCCACCGCGCCCGCCGTCACCAGCGTGCGCCGGCGGGTCAGCCGGGCGCGGAGCAGTTCGTGCTGCTCCGCCATGCTCATCCCGCGCGCCTGCGCGGCCGGGATGCCGAAGTCGGGAAGGTCCATGCCCTCAGCGATTCCCCGCACCGGCCAACACCCGCCCCGCGTACGGGTGAACACCGGCCGACGGGACGGCGCCGCTGTCCGTATGCCGGACAGCGTGTGTCATCCCATGGGACGGGGAGTAGGGTGCCCCGCATGTCGGCTAGCTCTCGCATCCTCAATCTCGCAGTCATCCCCGGCGACGGCATCGGCCAGGAGGTCGTGGCCGAGGGCCTGAAGGTCCTCACCGCCGCGCTTCCGCAGGATGTGAAGCTGGAGACCAAGGAGTACGACTTCGGCGCCCGTCGCTACCACGACACCGGTGAGACCCTCACCGACGCCGACCTCGAAGCCCTGAAGCAGCACGACGCCATCCTGCTCGGCGCCATCGGCGACCCGTCGGTGCCGTCCGGCGTCCTGGAGCGCGGCTTCCTGCTCAAGCTCCGCTTCGCCTTCGACCACCACGTGAACCTGCGTCCGTCGAAGCTGCTCCCCGGCGTCGAGACCCCGCTCGCCGGCCAGCCGGAGATCGACTTCGTCGTGGTCCGCGAGGGCACCGAGGGCCCGTACACGGGCAACGGCGGCACCATCCGCAAGGGCACCGAGCACGAGGTCGCCACCGAGGTGTCGGTCAACACGGCCTTCGGCGTCGAGCGCGTCGTCCGCGACGCCTTCGCCCGCGCCCAGGCCCGTCCCCGCAAGAAGCTCACGCTGGTCCACAAGAACAATGTGCTGACCTTCGCGGGACACCTGTGGACGAACATCTTCACCAAGGTGGCGAAGGAGTTCCCCGAGGTCACCACCGACTACATCCACGTCGACGCCGCGACGATCTACCTCGTCACCGACCCGGCCCGCTTCGACGTGATCGTCACCGACAACCTCTTCGGTGACATCATCACCGACCTCGCCGCGGCCGTCTCCGGCGGCATCGGCGTCGCCGCGAGCGGGAACATCAACCCGTCCGGCGAGTTCCCCTCGATGTTCGAGCCGGTGCACGGCTCCGCGCCCGACATCGCCGGCCAGGGCAAGGCCGACCCGAGCGCCACCGTGCTCTCCGTCGCCCTGCTCCTGCGCCACCTCGGCCACGAGTCCGAGGCCGCCCGCATCGAGGCGGCGGTCGCGGCCGACCTCGGCGAGCGCGTCGGCAAGCCCGCGCGCTCCACCTCGGAGATCGGCGACGCGCTCGCCGTACGAGTAGCCGGCTGACCGGGCCGCGCACTCGAAAACCAACCATTCGAAGCCGCCGGGTCCGGAAAAACAAGGCACCCGGCGGCTTTCACCTGTCCCCGCCGGGTGCGACCATCGAACCTGGGCCGCATTCACCCCGTTTTCATCCGTCCCGGACCGCGCGCGATAATCGAACGCGGGGCCGCGACATCAGGGAATGCTCGGACGTCCTAGCACTGGCCACTGGCAGTACGGGCGTGAGCGCGGCCCGTCACGACAACCGGTGAAGGACACCTACCCATGACGACGCCCACGACGACCTCGATCGAGCTGAAGCCCTCCGCCCACCCGCTGTCCGCCGCCGAGCGGGACGCGATCCTGGCGAACCCGGGCTTCGGCCGCCACTTCACCGATCACATGGTGACGATCAAGTGGACCGAGGGCCGCGGCTGGCACGACGGCCAGCTCGTTCCGTACGCCCCGCTCTCCATGGACCCCGCCACGATGGTCCTGCACTACGCGCAGGAGATCTTCGAGGGACTGAAGGCGTACCGCCGGCCCGACGGGTCCGTCGCCACCTTCCGCCCGGAGAAGAACGCCCGCCGCTTCCAGGCGTCCTCCCGCCGGCTGGGCATGCCGGAGCTGCCCGAGGACGCGTTCATCGCGGCGTGCGACGCACTGGTCGGGCAGGACCGGGCGTGGGTCCCGGCGCACGGCGGCGAGGAGTCGCTCTACCTGCGCCCCTTCATGATCGCCACCGAGGTGGGCCTGGGCGTCAAGCCGGCCAACGAGTACCTGTTCATCGTCATCGCCTCCCCGGCCGGCGCCTACTTCCCCGGCGGGGTGAAGCCGGTCTCCATCTGGGTCTCCGAGGACCGCGTCCGCGCCGTCCCCGGCGGCATGGGCGACGCCAAGACCGGCGGCAACTACGCCGCGTCCCTGCTGGCCCAGGCCGAGGCCGCGGCCAAGGGCTGCGACCAGGTCTGCTACCTCGACGCCATCGAGCGCGAGTGGGTCGAGGAGCTGGGCGGCATGAACCTGTACTTCGTCTACGACAACAAGATCATCACGCCGTCCCTCACCGGTTCCATCCTGGAGGGCGTCACCCGCGACTCGCTCCTCACCGTCGCCCGCGACCTCGGCTACGAGGCCGAGGAGGGCCGGGTCTCCGTCGACCAGTGGCAGCGCGACTCGGAGAACGGCTCCCTGACCGAGGTCTTCGCCTGCGGCACCGCCGCCGTGATCACGCCGGTCGGCACGGTCAAGCGGTCCGGCGCCGAGTGGAACCAGGGCGGCGGCGAGCCCGGCGAGGTCACGCTGAAGCTGCGCCGCGCGCTGCTCGACATCCAGCGCGGCACCGTCGAGGACACCCACGGCTGGATGCACACGCTGGCCTGACCGCCTCTCCCCGTCGTACGACCCGGCTCGCGGACGTCTGATCACCGGGCCGGGTTGTACGACTTACGGGCGATTGCCGCGTGCGGCTCCGGTGCGTTTGTCTCGTTGTGCGCCTCGGCATGAGGCCGGGGGGACAGCGCTCTGGGGGAGAGATGCGAAGAAGACTGGCGCGGGGAGCGGGGGCGATGGCGCTCGCGGGGGTGTTGGCCGTCACGGCGGCCCTGTCCGCGGAAGCCGCGCCGCACCGGGGGAAGACCGTGCGGATCAGCGTCCCCGCCGACGGACAGCAGGTCGAGGACGGCGGCAACAGCCCGTCCATCAGCGGCGACGGCCGTTACGTCGCCTTCCAGTCGACGTCGCCGGGCCTGGTCCCGGACGACACCGACAGCCAGACGGACGTCTTCCTGCGTGATCTGCGCAAGGGCACCATCGAGCGGATCAGCGTACGCGACGACGGCAGCGAGTACCCGCTCTCGGCATGGGAGGCCGCCGTCAGCTCCGACGGCCGGTACATCGCCTACACGGCGGGAACGGGCTCGTACGAGGACCACACGACCTTCTACGGGGTGTACCTCAAGGACCGGCGGAAGAAGCGCACCGAGCTGGTCAGCCTCATGGACGACGAACGCCCCGTCGCCCAGGCCTACGGGGTCACCCAGGTCAGCAGGGACGGCCGGTACGTGGCCTTCGCCGCGTACTTCAGCGAGACCGGCGAGACGGCGCCCGGTATGCGCAGCGGCATCTACCTGCGCGACCGCGAACTGGGCACCACGAAACTCATCAGCACCAGCACACCACCCGTCGCCGGCGGTACCGGCTGGGGCGTGGGCTACTACTTCTCCATGAGCGCCGACGGCAGCCGGATCGCCTACTCCCTGGAACGCGGACGGGGCACGTACTACGTCCACCTCTGGGACCGCCGCACCGGCCGCACGGAACTGTTCGACCAGGGCTCCTCCGTATCGGGCGCGGGCCGGGCGCCGACGTTCAGCGGCGACGGGCGCTACGTCGCCTTCCGGTCCGCCGCGTCCGACCTGGTGCCGGGCGACACCAACGGAGTCCCCGACGTCTTCGTCCGCGACCTGCGCCGGGGCACCACCGAGCGGGTGTCCCTCGCGGCCGACGGCGGGGAGTTGGACCAGAGGTCGGAGACGCCCGTCATCACCGGGGACGGCCGGCACGTCTTCTTCACCTCCACCGCCACCGGACTGGTCCCCGGCGGAACGCAGCCGAACCAGCTCTACGTCCGTGACCTGCGCAGGGACATCACCCGGCAGGTGACCGCCCCCCTCACCGAGGACGACTCGCCCACCTGGCCGGTGGCCGCTCCCAGCCGCGACGGCCGGACCGTCGCCTTCGAGTCGTTCGCGGAGAACCTGGTACCCGACGACACCAACCGGTCACCCGACGTCTTCGTCCGCCGGATGCGCTGACCCGCACCCGCTGACCAGCGCGGCGCTCGCATCCTGAGACACCCCGTGAGCGCGGGGGCGGACTGTGCCAGACTGCCCCCGTGCTCTCGTTCGCCATGATTATTGGCAGCAGGCGCGCCGGTCCGCAGTGACCGTCTCGTACGACCAGGTACGGGCGGACACCGTCGTCCTCGACCCGCGCGCAGACCTCTCGCACCCGCGAGGGGTTTTTCTGTTTCCTGGCCCACCCCGAGCCGGGAGACGAGCGCGAGGGATCATGAGCGGACGGTGGAACCGGTCATTCCGGTAGACCGAGATCCCATACAGGAGTCCTGAAGATCATGACCGCACCCAGCGAGCTGCTCGACGATTCGTTCCACGTCTTCGACACCACCCTGCGCGACGGCGCGCAGCGCGAGGGCATCAACCTCACCGTCGCGGACAAGCTGGCCATCGCACGGCACCTGGACGACTACGGCGTGGGCTTCATCGAGGGCGGCTGGCCCGGCGCCAACCCGCGGGACACCGAGTTCTTCGCCCGCGCCCAGAAAGAGATCGACTTCCGGCACGCCCAGCTCGTCGCCTTCGGCGCCACCCGCCGGGCCGGGGCCAAAGCCGCCGAGGACCCCCAGGTCAAGGCGCTCCTGGACTCCGGCGCCGACGTCATCACCCTCGTCGCCAAGTCCCACGACCGGCACGTCGAACTCGCCCTGCGCACCACCCTGGACGAGAACCTGGAGATGATCCGGGACACCGTCTCCCACCTGCGCGCGCAGGGCCGCCGCGTCTTCCTCGACTGCGAGCACTTCTTCGACGGCTACCGCGCCAACCCCGAGTACGCCAAGGCGGTCGTCCGTACCGCGGCCGAGGCCGGCGCCGACGTCGTCATCCTCTGCGACACCAACGGCGGCATGCTCCCCGCGCAGATCAGCGCCGTGGTCGCCACCGTCCTCGCCGACACCGGCGCCCGGCTCGGCATCCACGCCCAGGACGACACCGGCTGCGCCGTCGCCAACACCCTCGCCGCCGTCGACGCGGGCGCCACCCATGTCCAGTGCACCGCCAACGGCTACGGCGAGCGCGTCGGCAACGCCAACCTCTTTCCCGTAGTGGCCGCGCTGGAGCTGAAGTACGGCAAGCAGGTCCTCCCCGAGGGCAGGCTGCGCGAGACCACCCGTATCTCGCACGCCATCGCCGAGGTCGTCAACCTCACCCCCTCCACCCACCAGCCCTACGTCGGCGTCTCCGCCTTCGCCCACAAGGCCGGGCTGCACGCCTCCGCCATCAAGGTCGACCCGGACCTGTACCAGCACACCGACCCGGCCCTGGTCGGCAACACCATGCGGATGCTCGTCTCCGACATGGCCGGCCGCGCCTCCATCGAGCTGAAGGGCAAGGAACTCGGCATCGACCTCGGCGGCGACCGCGAACTCGTCGGCCGGGTCGTGGAGCGCGTCAAGGAACGCGAACTGAAGGGCTACACCTACGAGGCCGCCGACGCCTCCTTCGAGCTGCTGCTCCGCGCCGAGGTCGAGGGCGGCCCGCTGACGTACTTCACCGTCGAGTCCTGGCGCGCGATCGTCGAGGACCGCCCCGACGGCACCCACGCCAACGAGGCCACCGTGAAGCTCTGGGCCAAGGGCGAGCGGATCGTCGCCACCGCGGAGGGCAACGGCCCGGTCAACGCCCTGGACCGGGCGCTGCGCGTCGCCCTGGAGCGGATCTACCCGCAACTCGCCCAGCTGGACCTGGTCGACTACAAGGTCCGCATCCTGGAGGGCGTCCACGGCACCCAGTCCACCACCCGCGTCCTGATCAACACCTCCGACGGCACGGGCGCGTGGTCGACGGTGGGCGTCGCCGACAACGTGATCGCGGCGTCGTGGCAGGCGCTGGAGGACGCGTACACCTACGGGCTGCTGCGGGCCGGGGTCGCCCCCGCCGAGTGACGCGCGGGACGGGACGGGCGGCGTCGCGCGGACGCTGCCCGTCCTCTTGACGGTCGCAAGGGGCCCCAGTTAACTCACGGCGCGAACTAAGTCACGAGCAGTCATGAGTTGGCTTACGAGAGTCGAGGGACTCCATGCGAAGAACCGCCCTGCTCGCCTGCGCCACCCTCCTCACCGGACTCCTCCCGCTCACCGTCGCCGGCGCCGCCGCGGCCGACGACCCCGTCCCGGTCCCCGTCGACCGCTTCGAGGGCGAGGTGCCCTTCGCCTCCCCGCCCGCCGAGGGGATCTCCACCTGGGGCGGCGACAGCGACGACCCGCCCACCCTGGAACTGGCCGCCCGCGCCGACGCCCCCGAGGGCGAGAAGGTCCTGGCCGGCACCTACGACATCAGCGGCTACGGCGGCTTCACCCACCAGTACGCGAACGCCGGGCCCGCCCACGACTGGTCGGCCCACCAGGGCATCCGCCTCTGGTGGGAAGGGCACGGCACCGGCAAGAAGATCAACTTCGAGATCAAGGACGGCGGGGCGAACGGCGACGCGTCCGAGCTGTGGACGACCTCCTTCGCCGACGACTTCACCGGCTGGCAGCGGATCGAGCTGCCCTTCACCTCCTTCGCCTACCGCACCGACTACCAGCCCGTCGGCGGCATCAACCAGATCCTCGACCTCACCGCGATGTGGGGGTACGCCGTCACCCTGCCCACCGGCGGACCGGGCGAGTTCGCGATGGACGGCGTCGAACTGTACGGCCGCGCCGACCAGTCGCTGCGCGCCTCCGTCACCACCGGCGCCGCCGTGTACCCGGTGTCCGAGGGCGGCACCGCGTCCGTCGCCGTCACCGTCTCCACCACCGGTGCCGCCCCGCTGGAGGAACCGGTCACTGTCGCCTACCGCACCGCCGGAGGCACCGCCACCGCCGAGAAGGACTACACCCCGGTCGCCGGCACCCTGACCTTCCCGGCCGGCACCGCCTCGGGCACCACCCGCACGGTCCGCGTCAAGACCCTGAAGGACCGCTCCGCCGAGGAGGCCGAGACCGTCCCGCTGGAGCTGACCGTCACCGGCGCCAAGGCCCCCGCCGAGAACCCGGGCGTGGTCGTGGACGCCCACGGACTGCCGTACCTGGACTCCCGGCTCCCGGTGAAGAAGCGGGTCGCGGACCTGCTCTCCCGGATGACCCTCGCGGAGAAGGCCGGGCAGATGACCCAGGCCGAGCGCGGCGCCATGTCCGCGCCCGGCGACATCGCCACCTACGCCCTCGGCTCGCTGCTCTCCGGCGGCGGCTCCACCCCGACGCCCAACACGGCCGAGGCGTGGGCCAGGACGGTCGACTCCTTCCAGCTGCGCACACGCGCCACCCGCCTGCAGATTCCGCTGATCTACGGCGTGGACTCGGTGCACGGCCACAACAACCTGACCGGCGCGACGGTCATGCCCCACAACATCGGGCTCGGCGCCACCCGGGACGCGGAACTCGTCGAGCGCACCGGCGAGGTGACCGCGAGCGAGACCCGCGCCACCGGCGTCCCCTGGACCTTCGCGCCCTGCCTGTGCGTCGCCCGCGACGAACGCTGGGGCCGCACCTACGAGTCCTTCGGCGAGGACCCGGCACTGGTGAAGTCGCTGGAGACGGTGGTCCAGGGCCTCCAGGGCCGCGCCGACGGCCGTGACCTGGACCGCTCCGACCGGGTGCTGGCCACCGCCAAGCACTACGTCGGCGACGGCGGCACCACCTACGGCTCCTCCACCTCCGGCAGCTACACCATCGACCAGGGCATCACCGAGGTCACCCGCGAGGAGCTGGAGGCCGTCCACCTCTCCCCCTACCGGGACGCCGTCGACCGGGGCGTCGGCACGGTCATGCCGTCCTTCTCCTCGCTCGACATCGCCGGCGACGGCCAGGGCCCGGTGAAGATGCACGCGCGCGCCGACATGATCAACGACGTGCTCAAGGGCCGGCTGGGCTTCGACGGCTTCGTCATCAGCGACTGGGACGCCCTGTACCAGCTCCCCGGCGACCGCGCCGCCCAGGTCCGCACGTCGGTCAACGCGGGCGTCGACATGATGATGGTCCCCTACAGCTACAAGGAGTTCAGCACCACGCTGGTCGACGAGGCGGAGGCGGGCCGGGTCACCGAGGAGCGGATCGACGACGCCGTCGCCCGCGTCCTCACCCAGAAGTTCGCACTGGGCCTCTTCGAGAAGCCGTACGCCGACACCCGGAACAGCTCGAAGATCGGTTCCGCCGCGCACCGGGCCGTCGCCCGCGAGGCGGTCGCCGAGTCCCAGGTGCTGCTGAAGAACTCCGGCGGACTGCTCCCGCTGAAGAAGAACCAGAAGGTGTACGTCGCCGGGTCCAACGCCGACGACATCGGCAACCAGTCCGGCGGCTGGACCATCACCTGGCAGGGCTCTTCCGGCGACATCACCCCCGGCACCACGGTCCTGGAGGGCCTGCGCGGCGCGGGTGGCGACGTCACCTGGTCCGCGGACGCCTCGGCCCCGACCGGCGGCCATGACGTCGGCGTGGTCGTCGTCGGCGAGACCCCCTACGCCGAGGGCGCCGGCGACGTCGGCAACGGACACGACCTGGAGCTGTCCGCCGCCGACCGGGCCGCCGTGGACAGGGTCTGCGCCGCGATGAAGTGCGCGGTGCTGATCGTCTCGGGCCGGCCGCAGCTCATCGGTGACCAGCTCGGCGACATCGACGCGCTGGTCGCGTCCTGGCTGCCGGGCACCGAGGGCGACGGGGTCGCCGACGTCCTCTACGGCAAGCGGCCCTTCACCGGACAGCTCCCCGTCACCTGGCCGAAGTCCGAGGCGCAGCTGCCGATCAACGTCGGTGACGCCTCGTACGACCCGCAGTTCCCCTACGGCTGGGGGCTGACCACGAAGACGCGCGTGCCACAGGGCGGGGAGTCGACGCTGAAGGCGCTGGCCGCCGACGCCAGGGCCGCCGAGCGGTCCGGCGACGACGAGGCGGGTACCGCCGCGGTGACGAAGGCCCGGCTGCTGGTCCAGCAGGAAATCGCCGGGCAGCTCACCGAGGCGGTGGCGAAACCCTTCGCGGAGGCCGACCGCCTGGCGACCGGCGGCTCGTACGCGGCGGCCGTCGCGAAGCTCACGGCGGCCCACCGGGCGGGCTGACGCCCCGCGGGAGGAACGGTTCCGTAAGGCCCCGGCGGTGACCCCCGCCGGGGCCTTCCCCAGCCTCGTCCTTTCCGTTCTGTTTAAGGTACTTTCGAATGTATGAGGACCGCACTGGCTCGTCTGCTCGTCCGCCTCCTGATCGTGCCGGTCGCCGCCGTCGCGGCGGTGCTGTCGGTGGGCGCCTCCGGCGCGCACGCGGCCACCGACGTCTCCGAGATCGCCGAGGCGCTGCGCGACCGCCCGGTCTACGTGGACCCGGCCGCCTCCGGCCTGCTCTCCGAGGCCGACGCCGACGCGCTCGCCGACAAGATCGAGGACGCGGACAAACCGGTCTTCGTGGCGGTCCTCCCGGCGGACTACCCGACCCAGGACCTCTTCCGCACCCTGCGCACGGAGACCGGCGTCACCGGCCTCTACGGCATCCGGCTCGGCGACCGCTTCGACGCCCGTGCCGACAGCAGCGTGCTGAGCAAGCAGGGCGTCACCAACCTGGTCGCCGCCGTGCAGGGCGCGGGCGACCCCAAGGCCCAGCTCAACGACTTCGTCGACGACGCGCTGCGCAACACCGGCGGCACGGCGCCGAACGGCTGGAGCGAGGGGTCGGGCGGCGGGGTGCCGGTCGCCGGACTGATCACCACCGGCGCGCTCGTGGCCGTCGGCGGCGCCGGCGTCTACGCCCTGTCGCGGCGCAACCGCCGCCGCCACGAGGAGGAGCAGCGGGCCGCCCTGGAGAAGCTGCGGGTCGTCGTCGACGAGGACATCACCGCCTTCGGCGAGGAACTGGACCGGCTCGACTTCCACCCCGGCGAGCCCGGCGCCGACGACGCGATGCGCGCCGACTACGAACAGGCCCTGGACTGCTACGACCGCTCCAAGACCCTCATGGCCGGCGCGCGCCGCCCGGAGGACGTGCGGGCGGTCACCCAGGCCGTGGAGGACGGCCGGTTCTCGCTGGCCCGGCTCGCCGCCCGGCGCGAGGGCGGGCCGCTGCCGGACCGGCGCCCGCCGTGCTTCTTCGACCCGCGGCACGGCCCCTCGGTCGCGGACGTCACCTGGACCCCGCCGGGCGGCGCCACGCGCGAGGTGCCGGTGTGCGCCGCCGACCGGACCCGGCTCTCCGACGGCCTCGACCCGATGGTGCGCGAGGTCGACACCGACGCGGGCCGCCGCCCGTACTGGGAGGCCGGACCGGCCTACGGCCCCTGGGCGGGCGGCTACTTCGGCGGCGGCATCCTCCCCGGCCTGCTGGTCGGCACCATGCTCGGCAGCATGATGGCGACCCCGGCCTACGCCTCCGACTACGGCGCCGGGTACGGCGACTTCGGCGGCGGCTACCAGGGCGGCGACATGTCCGGCGCGGACTTCGACCCGACCGACTTCGGCGGCGGGTTCGGCGGCGGGGACTTCGGGGGCGGCGGCACCTTCGGCGGCGGGGGAGGGGACTTCGGCGGCGGGTTCTGACCGCCCGTACGGTCCCTGGCGCCGAAGTCGGCGCCGGCTTCGGCGCCGGAGGCGCGCGGTTCGGCCGAGCGGACGACGACGACCGCCGCGAGCCCCGCGGCCAGGCCGACCGCGGTCTGCGCGCCGAAGTGCTCACCGAACATCAGGGCACCCCACACGGCCGTGACCGGTGCCATCAGGAACATCAGGGTGTTGACCCGCGTGACGCCGGAGCGGCGCAGGATCAGCCAGTACAGGCCGTAGCCGCCGAAGGTGGGCAGCACCACCAGCCAGGCCGTCGCCGTCCAGAAGCCGGCCGAGGCGGGCGGTGTCGCCGACCCCGTGACCAGCGCCAGTACGGAGAACAGCGCGGCGCTGGTCGCGCAGTGCACCGTCAGGGCCACGCGCGGCGCGACCGGCTCCGGTGACCTTCCCTCCAGGAACGTGGCCGCGACCAGCGCGAACATGCCCAGCAGCGGCACGAGGTACGCCCACCAGGCCACCTCCGCGCCCGCCGCCCCGGCGTCGGCCAGGGTGACCACGGCGACGCCGGCCAGGCCCAGCCAGAGGCCGAGCCACTGGCGCCGGGTGACGTACTGCCGCAGCAGCGGCCCGGCCAGCGCGCCCGCGACGAGCGGCTGGACGCCGTCGATCAGGGCGGTGGTGCCGCTGGAGACGCCGAGCCGGATGGCGTAGTAGACGCTGAGCAGGTAGCCGCTCTGGGACAGTGCGCCGACGGCGATCTGGCGGCCGAGGGCGCGTGGTGCCAGGCCGCGCCATGCCGTCCGCGACGACACCGCGGCGGCGACGGCCAGGGCGGCGGCCAGCGGCAGGAAGCGCCACATCAGCAGCGTGGTCGGGGCGGCCGTGTCCGCGCCGAGCTTGGCGCCGATGAAACCGGAACTCCAGCACAGCACGAAGGCGACCGGGAGCAGGACGTTCACGACGGCCTCCTGGGTCTCCTCGGTGGTGACGGATCTGCGTGGTAGACAGATCTGTTTACTCCGCTCGGGTGCCCACTATACAGATCGGTATACGCGAGTCGGTAGACTGGACGGTATGGAGACCGTGAACACGGCCGTGACGGCACCGCACCGGGTCCGCATGACGCCCGCCGGGCGCCGCATCCTCGCCGCCGCCGAGCGGCTGTTCTACGCGCGCGGCATCCACGCCGTCGGCGTGGACCTGATCGCGGCCGAGGCGGGCGTGACGAAGAAGACGCTCTACGACCGGTTCGGCTCGAAGGAGCAGATCGTCGTGGAGTACCTCGCCGGGCGTGACGAGCGCTGGCGGGCGCTGCTGGCCGAGCGGCTGGAGGCGGCGGGACCGGCGCCGCGGGCTCGCGCCCTGGCCGTCTTCGACGCCTCGCGCGACTGGTCGGCGGAGCACGGCGCCAAGGGGTGCGGCATGGTCAACGCGCACGCGGAGATCAGCGACGCGGAGCACCCGGCGTACCCGGTCATCACGGCGCAGAAGGCGTGGATGCTCGGCCTCTTCACCGAGCTGGCGCGGGCGGCGGCGGGCGCCGGGGCGGCGGACCGGCTGGGGCGGGCGCTGATGCTGCTGCACGAGGGCGCGCTGGTCGCGCACGGGCTGAAGGTGTTCCCGGACGCGTTTGAGACGGCGCGGGAGCAGGCGCGGGCGCTGCTGGCGGCGGGCTGACGCCCGCGCGTCGACGCGAGCGCCCGCCCTCGCGGGGAGGGCGGGCGCTCGCGCGGACGGGGACGGGGGCTGGGACAGGGACGAGGGCGGGGACGGGGACGGGGACGGGGACGGGGGTTAGGGCGGGGGCTGGGGCGGAGGCGGGGGACGGTCAGGCGTTCTTGATCGCCGAGATGTCGAAGGTCAGCTTGATCTTGTCGGAGACCAGCACGCCGCCCGTCTCCAGCGCGGCGTTCCAGGTCAGGCCCCACTCCGAGCGCTTGATCTGCGCGGTGCCCTCGAAGCCGACGCGGTCGTTGCCGAACGGGTCCTTCGCGGCGCCGTTGAACTCCAGGCCGATGGTGATCTGTTTCGTGGTGCCGAGGATCGTCAGATCACCGGTGACGCGGTAGTCGTCGCCGCCGGCGGACTCCACCGAGGTGGAGCGGAAGGTCATCTGCGGGAACTCGTCGGTCTTGAAGAAGTCCGCGCTCTTGAGGTGCCCGTCGCGGTCGGCGTTGCCGGTGTCGATGCTCTGCATCGTCACGTCCAGGGCGGCGGTCGACTTGGCGGGGTCGGAGCCGTCCAGGTGGAGCGTGCCGCTGAAGTCGCGGAACTGGCCCTTGACGTTGGTGACCATGGCGTGCCGTGCGACGAAGCCGATCGTGGTGTGCGCCGGGTCCAGGGTGTAGTCACCGGTCAGGGCGGCGAGCTCGGGGTTCACGGACGTGCTCATGGTGTCTCCTCCAGGATGCGGGGTGCGGGTGCGACTCGCACCTTGGTCGTTGAATGTTCAATGAAGTCCAACGGGAACGACCGTAGACCTATTCCGTTCAATATTCAACATCATCGGCGGAGTTCCGCGCGAGCCGTTCGCACGGAGGGCGGTCGCGCGGTCGGTGCCGTGGACGCTGGGACGGTATTCCTCCGCCGGGCCGCGCGGCTACCGTCCGGACACGCGGTACCGCCGCCTGGCGCATTCCGGCCGCCCCTATGGGCGGACCCAGCGCGCCGGAGGCGGCCGCCGGTGTGATGGTGACGGGAGCCGAGAACCCGCCCGGGAGGCATCTCGTGACCCAGCCAGGCCCGCCTTCCCTCCGCAAGGACCTCGACGCGGAACGGGAACACACACGCGAAGAGGTGTCCCTGCGGGACGCCCTTGACGCCCCCGACCGGCGCCCCGTCGCCCTCGTCACCGGAGCCTCGTCCGGCATCGGCGCCGCGACGGCCCACCGCTTCGCCGCCGGCGGATGGCGGCTGCTGCTCAGCGGCCGCGACCGCGACCGGCTCGACGGGACCGCCGCCGCCACGGCGGGGCTGGCCCTGCCCGCCGACCTCACCGCCGCCGACGGGCCCCGGCTGCTCGCCGAGTCCGCGCTCGCGGCGGCCGGCCGGATCGATGTCCTGGTGGCGGGCGCGGGCATCGGCTGGGCCGGTCCGTTCACCGCGATGCCGCGCGCGGACCTGGACCAGGTGCTGGCCGTCAACCTCGGTGCGACGCTCCGCCTCGTCCACGCGGTGCTGCCCGCGATGGTGGCGGCGGGCCGGGGCCGCGTGGTGCTGGTCGGCTCCGTGGCCGGCACGGTCGGGGTGCGCCGGGAGGCGGTCTACTCCGCGAGCAAGGCGGGCGTGGCGGCGTTCGCCGAAGCCCTGCGGCAGGAACTGCGCGGCACGGGGGTCGGCGTGACGCACGTCGTGCCGGGCCCGGTGGACACGCCGTTCTTCGCCCGGCGCGGCACGCCGTACGAACGGCCCTGGCCGCGCCCCACCGCGCCGGCCCGGGTCGCCGGCGCGGTCTGGACCGCGGTCCACCGCGACCGGGACGACGTCCACGTCCCGGCATGGCTGAGCGTCCCCGGCCGGGTACGGGGGCTGGCACCCGGGGTGTACCGCCGCTTGCTGACCCGGTTCGGGTGAGGACGGGGGCTTGCCGGCCCCGGGCCGGGTGAGGGCGGGGGCTTGCGGGCCTGGCCTGGTCGGCCCTCGGCCCTCCCGGCCCTCGGCCCTCCCGGCCCCCGGGCCTCCCGGCCTGGTCCCCCGAACCTCCCGGCCTGGCCCCCTGGGCCTCCCAACCCGGCCCGGCCTCCTGGCCCTCCGGCCTCCTGGCTCTCCGGCCTCCCGGCCTGGCCCTCCGGCCTCCTGGCCCTCTGGCCTCCTGGCCCGGCTCCCCGGCCCGGCCTCCTGGCCCTCCGGCCTCC
>NZ_JAVRHI010000149.1:0-3896 GCF_034105845.1 Streptomyces sp. CRN 30
GCGCACCGCTTGCGGCCGTCCCGCCGTAGCGACGCTGACGTACGTCTACGCCGACTCGACCGCGGTCCTCGGCCCGCTCGCCACCTACGCCGAACCCCACTGCTACGACCTGTGCGCCGAGCACTCCGAGCGCCTCACCGCCCCGCGCGGCTGGGAGGTCGTCCGGCTCCTCGACGGTTCCGCCCCGGCCCGCCCCAGCGGCGACGACCTCGAAGCGCTCGCCAACGCGGTGCGCGAGGCGGCGCGTCCCCAGGAGCGGGCCGCCGGAGCGGGCGGCGGAGCGCGCGCGGCGGATCCGATGGAGGTCGCGCGCCGGGGTCATCTGCGCGTCCTGCGCTCGCCCGACAACTGAGCCGCCTCCTCTCGGGCCCCCGACCCTCTCCAGGGCCCTCCCTGCCTCCTTCCGGAACGACTCGCCGCTGCACGACCATTGACGCACCGTTGTCGCGGACACGACCATTCCGTCCCAGTGGCCCCATGCCGGGAGATCGCTTTCGCATGGCGGAACAGAGGAGGCGGCCGTGTACGTCCAGGAACTCGAACCCGTCGGCGGCTCGCTCGGCCTGTCCGCCCTCGTGGCGGCCCTGCCCCTGCTGATCGTCCTCGTCCTGCTCGGCGGCGTGCGCATGAAGGCGCACCTGGCGGGTCTGATCGGCCTCCTGGCGGCCGTGCTGGTCGCCTGCCTCGCCTACGGCATGCCGTTCGGCCAGACGCTCTCCAGCGGCGCCCAGGGCGCCGTCTTCGGCCTCTTCCCCATCCTGTGGATCGTCGTCAACGCCCTGTGGGTGTACCGCATGACCGTCCGCACCCGGCACTTCGACATCCTCAGGCGGTCGTTCGGCCGGCTCTCCGACGACCCGCGCATTCAGGCGCTCGTCGTCGCCTTCTGCTTCGGCGCGCTCCTGGAAGCCCTCGCCGGGTTCGGCGCGCCCGTCGCCATCTGCTCGGTCATGCTCGTCGCGCTCGGCTTCGACCCCGTCCGCGCGGCCGTGGTGTCGCTGGTCGCCAACACCGCCCCGGTCGCGTTCGGCGCGATGGGCACCCCCGTGGTCACCCTCGCCCAGGTCACCGGGCTGCCGCTGGACGACGTCGCCTCCGTGGTGGGCCGCCAGACCCCGCTGCTCGCCCTGGTCGTGCCGCTGGTCCTGGTCGGCCTCGTGGACGGACGGCGCGGCCTGCGCGAGACCTGGGTGCCCGCACTGGCCTGCGGAGTCGCCTTCGCCGTCGCCCAGTTCGCCGCCTCCAACTACCTCTCCGCCCAGCTCGCCGACATCGGCGCCGCGCTCGCCGGGGCCGGCGCCCTCGTCGCCGTACCGCAGGCCCGCAGGCCCGCCGCCGAACCCGTACGCGCCGCCGTCCTCACCGGCGCACGCAGCGAGGAGCTGGACGAACGCGACCCCGCGCGGGAGGTCGTCCGCGCCTACGCCCCCTACGCGCTGATCGTCGCGATCTTCTCCGTCGCGCAGATCCCGGCCGTCAAGGACTGGCTCGCACAGGCGACACAGACCTACGACTGGCCCTTCCTGAACGTCGTCGGCCCCGACGGCGAACCGGTCGGCGGCAACGTCTACACCTGGCCGATCGTCTCCACCGGCGGCACGCTCGTCCTCCTCGCGGGTGTCGCCACCGCGTTCGTCCTCGGCGTGCACGCGCGCGTGGCGGTCCGCGAGTGGCTCGCCACCGTCCACGAACTGCGGTACGCCATCCTCACCGTCACCTCCGTGCTGGCCCTCGCCTACGTCATGAACCTCTCCGGACAGGCCGCCACCATCGGCCACTTCGTGGCGGCGGCCGGCGCCGGACTCGCCTTCCTCTCCCCGGTGCTGGGCTGGTTCGGCGTGGCCGTCTCCGGCTCCGACACCTCGGCCAACGCGCTCTTCGGCGCCCTGCAGGTGACCGCCGCGCGGGAGTCCGGTCTCTCGCCCGAACTGCTCGCCGCCGCCAACAGCTCCGGCGGAGTCCTCGGCAAGATGATCTCGCCGCAGAACCTCACCATCGCCTGCGCCGCCGTCGGCCTCGCCGGCCGCGAGGGCGACCTGCTGCGCAAGGTCCTGCCCTGGAGCCTCGGCCTGCTGCTGGTGATGTGCCTGATCGTGGTCGGACAGTCCTCACCCGTACTGGACTGGATGCTGCCGTGAGCGGCGCTGCGACCGGCTCGACGGCTGGCCGCGCGCGCCGGTGACCACGCCGCCGAGGATCCGCTCGTCGGTCCGAGGCGCCGACGGGCGAAACGGTCGAGCGGCGTGTCTCAACCCGCGTCGTGTATGGCGTCGGAGGCGAGGAGCCGGGACACGTGGTCAGCGGTCTCCTCCCACCGGTCCACCGCCACGCAGGGAATTCCCATGGCCTTGACCGGGTAATCGTTCCCGCCCTCTTCGAGACGGTCCCCGATGAACAGGATGTCGTCCTCGACGAGGCTCAGATGCTCCATGAGCTTCCTCATGCCGTACGCCTTGTCGATCCCGAGCCGGGTCACGTCGATGGAGGTCGAGCCCCCGGAGCGCACTTCCAGATCCGCGAGTCGCCCGGCGACGCGTTCACGCAGCCGCCTCTTCTTCGACCCGTCGGGGTCCCAGGCGTACTTCTCCTGTACGGGCGCCGACTGTCCCAGGGCGGAGAAAGTGATCTGACTCCCGCGGTCCTCGATGATGTCGCCCCACGTCTTCGACTCCCACAGGCCCAGCTCCTCGGCGCTCTGCGTCAGCGCCTCGACGACCCGGGATTTGTCCTCCGGAGTGAAATCCTCGGAATACATCTGACGCCATTCCCCGTCGTCCCACCGGTAGTACCGGGTTCCGCACGTGGGCATCAGGTGAAGACGCTCGCGTGCGGAAGCAGTGGTCGGAAGATGACGCAGCACCTGTTCCTCGAACTGCTCGAAACGCCCCCCGGAGATGATGCAGACATCGGTCCTCTCCAGCAGACGCGTCAGAAGATCCGCCATCTTGCCGTCTATCCGGGACTTGGAAACGGTGAGGGTGTCGTCCAGGTCGAACGCCACCACACGCGCGAGCTTCTGGGCTTGATTCTCCACAGCTGCTGTCTTCTCTTTCCTGTGTCTTGTTCTGCTGTCTTGGGCGGGCCTGCTGGTCAAGGGGAAGATCAAGGAGAAGCGGGGCCTCCGGCGTCACGAGGACAGTGGCCGACAGCAAGCTTCCAGCAGTATGCAGGCGACACCGAGAAACGTCCGCGCGACGGGCGCTCGCCACGGACGACGCGTTGCTCCCTCCCGTGGCGCAGCACGCGGCCCGGCCCGGCGAACCGCGCGCAGAGCGAAGCCCGCATGGCGAGCGAAGTCCGCGTGCCGAGCGAAGCCGGTGTGCCGAACGAGATCCGCCTGCCGAGCGCAGTCCCCCTGCCGAAAACGGTCGGCCGATCCGACCGAAATCTTCCGCCGTCACGTCCTCAGCCGCTCCGCTCACGGTGCCACCTCCCCCGGCGGTACCCTGACCAGCACATCCACCTACACCCGCACCTTCCCCGAAGGGAACCCCCATGCCGCTCGAAGCCGGCCTCCTGGAGATCCTCGCCTGCCCGGTCTGCCACGCCCCCCTCAAGGAGCAGGACACCGAGCTGATCTGCACCGGCCAGGACTGCGGCCTGGCCTACCCGGTGCGCGACGGCATCCCCGTCCTCCTCGTCGACGAGGCCCGCCGCCCCGAGTAGCCGCGCCCCCGGCCCCGGCCCGCCCGGAGACCGGCCCCCGCGCACCTGACGCCCCCGGCGATCGGAGACCGCCGTCATGCTCGACGAAACGCTGCTCGACAGCCCCGAACGACTCGCCGGCGCAGACCGCCGCGGCCTGCTCCGCGGCGCCGCCGAAGCGGGCGCCCGCGTCCGCACCGCCGCCCGGCTCGCCGCCGAGGCCGGCGTCCCCGGCCTCCGACCCGACGGCC
>NZ_JAVRHI010000150.1:0-21942 GCF_034105845.1 Streptomyces sp. CRN 30
CGACGCGGCCACCGCCGCCCGGCACGCCCGCGACGCCGAGCACCGCACGGCCGGCTCCCTCGCGGCGGAGGAACGCCTCACCGAACTCCTCGGCCTGGAAGCCGGCACCCGCCCCGGCATCCCGCAGCCGCGCCGCGACGGCCAGGACCCCGCCACCGCCCACACCGCCACCGCCGCACCTGCCACCGACGCACCCAGCGGCGACAACGCCCTCACCCCCGAAGAACTCGACCGCTTCGCCGACGAACTGCGCGAACTCCTCGACGCCGGCGTCTCCTCCGCCGAACGCCAGCTGTTCGACCTGCGTACCGCCGCCGCCGACGACGCCCGCATCCTCGGTGCCCTCGGCGACGGCGGACTGCTGCCGCCCGGCCCGGACGTGCTGGCCACCGTCGAGTTCCTCGGCGAGCACGGCATCCCCGCCCTGCCCGGCTGGCGCTACCTCGCCCAGGCCGTCGACCCCGCCGACCACGCGCGGGTCCTCGCCGCCCGTCCCGAACTGGTCGACGGCGTGATCATCACCGACCCCGACTCGCACGCCCGCGCCCGCACCGCCCTCGGTGACGCCGCGCTGCTGCCGCGCTCCACGGTCGCCGTCGGCACCGCCGCCGCCCTCCTCGCTCCCGCCCCGGCCCCCGACGCCGGAGACGACGGCGTCTTCCTCGTACCGCCGAACCCCGCCATGCACGACGAGCACGCCGCCGACGAGGAGCGGCAGGCGCTGCGCGCGCGGGCGACCGAGCGCGACGAGGAGATCCGCGCGCTGGCCGCCCGGCTCGGCAAGGACCGCGAACTGGCCGCGCGGCTCGCCTCCTGGCGCACCGGCTGCCCGGCCGGCCGGCTCACCGAGCTGACCCGTGCCGCGGAGGAGGCCGCCGCCTTCGCCGAGGAGTGCGAGGCCGAACTGGCCGAGGCGCGCACCGCCCGCGCGGAGGCCGACGAGGTCGCCGCCGAGGCCATCCGGGTCCGCGACGAACGCCAGGAGGCCGCCCAGAAGGCCCGCCGCGCCGCCGACGCCCTCGCCGGACTCGCCTACCGGCTGCGCGAACGCGCCGGCTGGCAGGCCCGGCTGCGGGAACTGGCCGACGAGGGCGCCGAGGCCGAGGCCCGCGCCCAGGTCTGCCTGGAGCGGGCCCGCGCCGCCGACGAGGACCGGCGTGCCGCCCAGCGCGCCGCCGACGACGCCCGCCGCACCACCCGCGCGCTGCGCGCCGAGCGCGCCGAGATCGCCGGCGCCCCCGACGACGTACCGGAGGACGGCACCGAGGCGCCCACCGCGTCGCTGCCCGCGCTCCGCGAGGCGTACCGCGCCGCCTCCCAGGTGTACGAGAAGGTCGGTGTCGGCGCCGACCTGCGGGCCGAGCAGGCCCGCGCGGAGAGCGACGAGAGCGCCGCCCGCGCGGAACTGGACCGGCTCAGCAACAAGGTGCGCACCCGCGCGGAGACGCTGCTCCGGTCGCCCGACGGCTCCGACGGGCCGTCCCGGCAGGCCGCCGCCGCCCGCGCCGAGGAGCTGGTGCAGCTCCTGGAGACCCGCGTGTCCGCCGCCAGCGAGCAGCTCGGCCGGCTGCGCGGCGAGGCCGAGCGGCTCGCCCCCGAGGACGGCGACGCGCACACCGACCTCCCCGGGGAACTCGCCCCCCGGGACGCCGAACACGCCCAGGCCCTGCTCCGTACGGCCACCTCCGAACTGGCCGCCCGCACCGGGGCGCTGGACCGGGCCCGCGAGGCCCACGCCGAGCTGCTCCACGCCCACCGCGCCGCCGAGGACGCCGCCGGCGGCTTCGACGAGACCGCCGCCCTGCTGCGGGACCTGCTCCGCGACCAGGCAGCCGACGAGGAACGGGAGGACACCGAGGCGTACCCGGGCAGCCTGGAGGAGGCCCGGCAGTCCGCCGCCGAGACCCGCCGCTCGCTGCGCGGCTGCGCCGGCGACCTGTCCGCCGCCGAGGGCGCCGTGCGCGAGGCGAGCGACATCCTCGTCCGGCACGCCAACTCCACCCGCTACGAGCAGGTCCGCACCCCCGCGCGGCAGCAGATCCGCGAACTGCCCGCCGCCGCCCTGCCCGAACACGCCCAGAAGTGGGCCGACGCCTTCGCACCCCGGCTGCGTGTCCTAACCGACGAACTCGCCCAGCTGGAGCGCAACCGCGACTCGATCGTGGACCGGCTGCGCGGCCTCGTCGAATCGGCGCTCGCCACCCTCCGCTCCGCCCAGCGGCTCTCCCGGCTCCCCGAGGGCCTCGGCGAATGGTCGGGCCAGGAGTTCCTGCGCATCCGCTTCGAGGAGCCCGACCAGGCCACCCTCACCGAGCGGCTCGGCGAGGTCGTCGACGAGGCGACCCGGGCCGCCGTCAAGAAGAACTCCGACCTGCGCCGCGACGGCATGTCCCTGCTGCTGCGCGGTGTCGCCGCCGCCCTCCAGCCGCAGGGAGTGGCCGTCGAGATCCTCAAGCCCGACGCGGTACTGCGCGCCGAGCGCGTCCCCGTCGGCCAGATGGGAGACGTCTTCTCCGGCGGCCAGCTGCTCACCGCCGCCATCGCCCTGTACTGCACGATGGCCGCGCTGCGCAGCAACGACCGGGGCCGAGACCGGCACCGGCACGCCGGCACGCTCTTCCTCGACAACCCCATCGGCCGGGCCAACGCCACCTACCTGCTGGAGCTCCAGCGGGCCGTGTCCGACGCGCTCGGCGTGCAGCTCCTCTACACCACCGGACTGTTCGACACGACCGCGCTCGCCGAGTTCCCGTTGGTCATCCGGTTGCGCAACGACGCCGATCTGCGGGCCGGCCTCAAGTACATCAGCGTGGAGGAGCACTTGAGGCCGGGCCTGCCGCAACAGCCCGCGGACGACGGTGTGCGCAGCGAGATCACGGCGACCCGGATGTTCAAGCGCCCCGCGTCCGCCTGAGGGCCTCTCAGGCGGACGCGGCGGTGAACCGGGCCGGGTCGAACAGCCCGATGGGGTGGGCGGTCGACCCGGTCAGGGTCAGATCGGCGAGGATCTCCCCGACGACGGGCACGAACTTGAAGCCGTGCCCGGAGAACCCGCAGGCCACGGTCACCGACTCCGGGTGCGCCGGATGCGGGGCGATGACGAAGTGCTCGTCCGGGGTGGTGGAGTACATGCACGTCGCGGCCTTCAGGAAGGAACCCGGGAGGTCCGGCACGAGCCGGGCGACCTGATCGGCCATGGCCCGCACCTCCTCCTCGCGCACCGTCCGGTCGATGGTCTCCGGGGTGGTCGGCACCGACTCCTTGCGGAAGAAGGCGACCTTGGCGCCCCCGTCGGGGCCGTCGATCGCGGGGAAGCCGTAGACCTGCGTCCCGGCAGCGTCCTCCCAGATGTAGATCGGGTGCCGCTCGGGGAGGAAGGGACCGACCCCGCCGCCGGGCCGGAACCAGTACATGACCTGGCGTTCGACGGTGACGTCCACACCGATGTCGCTGAGCAGTCGCGGCGCCCACGCCCCCGGGCAGATCACCAGCCGGCCCGCGGTGTAGGTGTTCTCGGCGGTGTGCACGCGCACACCGTCCCGGTACGGCTCCCAGCGCGTCATCGGCTCCTCGAAGTGCAGGTCGGCACCGCGCCGGGTGGCGAGCTGCAGATGGGCGGCGACCGTGTTCTCGGGACGCAGCAGCCCCGCCTTCCGCTCGAACAGCGCGACCTCGTCGTCCCCGGGCGTCAACGTCGGAAAGCGACGGCGGATCTCCGCGGCGTCCAGCAGCTCGTGCGGCAGGTCCCACTCGCGGGCCGAGCGCAGCGAACCGGCGACCGGCCCCGACTCCGGGCGGCCGACCATCACCCCGCCGCAGAGCACGGCGATCTCCCGGCCGGTGGCCCGCTCCAGCTCCTCGTACAGCTCGTAGGCGCGCAGCAGCAGCGGCACGTACGCCGGGTCCTCGAAGTACGACTGCCGCGTGATCCGCGAACCGCCGTGGCTGGAGCCGCGCTGGTGCACCGGGCCGAACTTCTCCAGCCCGAGCACCCGGGCGCCGCGCGCGGAGAGGTGGTGGGCGGCGGCGCTGCCCATACCGCCGAGGCCGATGACGATGACGTCGTAGGTGGGGGACATACGGGGGCGCCTCCTGGCGGCGGACGAGGCCGGCTCCGGACCGGCCGACGATGCCACCGTACGAGGTGCCGGTCAGGGGGCCGACGAGGACCCTGTCGGACCCCCGGGCCCCGTTCCGCGTCCCCGGCGGTCACAGCACGTCACGGGTGCGACAGCTGCCCCGCACCGCTCCGGCGCCGTATCCGCTCCTGGGCCCGCTCGGCGGCGCGTGCCTGCCGCCGCGCGCGGCGTCGCTCGCGGCGCAGCGCCCGCGCGGTGCTGCTCGGCACCGAGACCACGCCGTGCCGCTGGTTGTAGACCTGGCGCGTCACCCAGACGTCCAGCACACCCCAGGTGGCCGCCACCGTGCTGGCCACACTGCTGAGCAGCATGGGGAAGGCCAGCCAGGACCCGGCCATCGTGCACAGGAAGGCGATCACCGCCTGGATCAGGGTCACGGAGACTATGAGCACCGCGCGGACGGCCGCCGTCCGCACGGGGTCCGGCAACCGGCGCCGCCGGGCCGGCTCCTCCACCCACAACGGCCGGTAGGCGGACGGCTCCCGCCCCGCCGCACGCCCGTCCGGCACATCGCGCCCTGCGCTTCCCGTACCCGGCCGGGCCGCCCCGCCACTCCCCGGCGCCTCGCGTCGCTCCACCGTGCTCATCAACGTGTCACTCCCCACCGCCAGCAGACCGCTCGCCCGTCCTGATGAAGACCCGGTTCCCCTGTGGCTGCCCGGCTTGCGCTGTTCTACGCCGCGCGGACGCGGCACGCGGCTCCTGTGGCCGATTCCGTCCCCATCTCCCATGGACCATGACGAACGGCGCCCTCCCAAGATTCCCGGCAGACGCAGAAATCCGGCCAGCCCCCTCTTGCGCGCCGGCAGCCACGACCCAGCATCCACCGCCCCGAGGAGGGAGGCAATCTCCCGTAATGGCCGGACAACTGGTGATCTCTCGGCGTGGGTACGGAAGTTCAGGTTCCGGACCGGTCTTCGAACCGGCACCTCGTCAGTAGTAGGCTCGCGCCGTTTGTTGACGTACATCGGCACCCCGTGCGGTGGGGCCGAACTGGGGGAGGCCATGCGCTTTCGCGGGAAGTCGATCCGCCGGAAGATCGTGGCGCTGCTTCTCGTGCCGCTGGTGTCCCTGACCGCGATCTGGGCGTTCGCCACCGTGCTCACCGGCCGGGAGGCCGGACGGCTGTTCACCGTGTCGACCCTGGTCGAGAAGATCGGCTACCCCGTCGAGGACACCGTCCGCGTTCTGCAACAGGAACGCCGCCAGACCCTCGTCTACCTCGCCGACCCGCGCGCCTCCAACGCCCTGCCCACCCTCCGGCGCAGCCGCGCCCTCACCGACGAGGCGATCGCCGACGTCCGCCGCCACGCCGCCGACCCCGATGTCCGGGACGCGCTGAGCCAGGGCGAGGACGAACGGCTGACCGCCGCGCTGGACGCCCTCGACGGCATCTCCGCGCTCCGCGGCAGCGTCGAGGACGGCACCCTGAACCGCTCCCAGGCCCTCGGCCTCTACGACCGTCTGGTCGACCCCTGCCACACGCTGCTCACCGACCTCAACGTCGTCGACAACGTGACGCTGGACAAGCAGTACCGCGCCCTCGTCAACCTCTCACGCGCGCGTGAGCTGCTCTCCCGGGAGGACGCCCTCCTCGGCTCCGCCCTGGTCACCGGCGAACTCTCCGACGGCGAGGTCCGGGAGGTCTCCGACCTCGTGGCCCAGCGCACGCTGCTCTACGACGTCAGCCTCCCGCTGCTGCCCGCCGCCGAACGCGACCGCTACGAGAGCTTCTGGAAGAACGCCGCCTCCGCGCCGCTGCGCACGGCCGAGGAGGCGACCGTCTCCTCCTCGGACGGCACGCCCGGCGGGGTCACCGCCAAGAGCTGGGACAGCGCGGCCGGCGCCGTCCTCGACGAACTCGGCACCCTCGGCGACGAGGCCGCCGAGCGCTACCAGGACCGCGTCCAGCCGGTCGCCATGGCCGTCATCGTCAAGGCCGTCGTCGCCGGCGCCCTCGGCTTGCTCGCCGTACTGTTCTCCCTCTTCCTGTCGGTCCGGGTCGGCCGCACCCTCATCCGCGACCTGAAGAAGCTCCGCGCGGAGGCCCACGAGGCGTCCGACGTGCGCCTGCCCAGCGTGATGCGCCGCCTCTCCGCGGGCGAGCAGGTCGACGTCGAGACCGAGGCCCCGCGCCTGGAGTACGACAGGAACGAGATCGGCGAGGTCGGCCAGGCCCTCAACACCCTCCAGCGGGCCGCCGTCGAGGCCGCCGTCAAACAGGCCGAACTCCGCTCCGGCGTCTCCGAGGTCTTCGTCAACCTCGCCCGCCGCAGCCAGGTCCTGCTGCACAAGCAGCTCACCCTGCTCGACACCATGGAGCGCCGCACCGAGGACACCGAGGAACTCGCCGACCTGTTCCGTCTGGACCACCTGACCACTCGCATGCGCCGGCACGCGGAGGGCCTGGTGATCCTCTCCGGTGCCGCCCCCTCCCGGCAGTGGCGCAAGCCCGTCCAGCTCATGGACGTCGTACGGGCCGCCGTCGCCGAGGTCGAGGACTACGAGCGCATCGAGGTCCGCCGGCTGCCCCGGATCGCCGTCACCGGCTCCGCGGTCGCCGACCTCACCCACCTGGTCGCCGAGTTCCTGGAGAACGCCACAGTGTTCTCCCCGCCGCACACCGCTGTGCAGGTCCTCGGCGAGCGCGTCGCCAACGGCTTCACCCTGGAGATCCACGACCGCGGTCTCGGCATGGCCGCCGACGCCCTGCTCGACGCCAACCTGCGGCTCGCCGAGACACCCGAGTTCGAACTCTCCGACACCGACCGGCTCGGCCTGTTCGTCGTCAGCCGGCTCGCCCAGCGCCAGAACGTCCGCGTCTCGCTCCAGCCCTCGCCGTACGGCGGCATCACCGCGGTCGTCTTCCTGCCGGACGCGCTGCTGACGGACGACGTCCCGGACACCGAAGGCACCGGCTTCCGCCTCGACCGTCCCGACCGGGCCGACCGCTCCCGGGGCGCCCGGAGCGTCGGCCACGACGACAGCCGCCGCTCCGCGCTCGCCCAGGTCCCCGTACGGCTGCCCGGCGGCTCCTCCCCGCTGATCGACGGCCCGGTCGAACTGGAGGCGCCCGTCGGCCTCGACGCCCTCGGCCACCCGCGTCCCGGCTCCCCGGAGCAGGACGGCGAGGACGGCGCTCCGTTCCGTCCGCACCGCACCCGCGGCGCCGCGGCGGCGGGCGCGCGGGCCGAACCGCCGGCCCGGCACGACCGCCGCCGGCGCGACGAGCCCGACCCGCGGGACGGCCCCGGCCGGCACGAGCCCGACGAGGCGCCCGGCGAACCGCTCCCGCTGCCCCGCCGCCGCACCCCGAAGCTGGTCAGCTCGCACGGCCGCCCGGTCCCCGAACGGCCCCGGCGGTCCCGGACGGACGACACCGACGAGGACCACGACACGCTCCCCGTGCTGCCGTCCCGACGTCGCACCGGCAAGCGGGACGAGAAGGACACGTCACCGGCCTCAGGAACTGCCGGTGCCGCCGAGACGTCTGAGGAAGCGGAGGCGACGGGCGGCGGTTCCCTCCCGCTGCCCCGGCGGGTCCGCCAGGCCAACCTCGCTCCCCAGCTGAGACAGGGACCCGAGCGGCCCACCGGGGACGGCCCCGGCCCCGACGACCGGGACGCCGAGGAAGTACGCAGCCGTATGGCCTCACTCCAGCGCGGCTGGCAACGGGGCCGCCGGGAGAACGCCGCCGAGGAGACCGAGACCGACACAGCAGCACAGGCACCACACGCACCACACGCACCACAACGAACGAACAAGGGGGACGGTCGATGACCGCACCGAAGGCGACCGGCCACAGCACCACCCAGGCCAGGGAACTCAACTGGCTCCTCGACGACCTGGTCGACCGCGTCGCGAGCATCCGCAAGGCCCTCGTCCTCTCCGGCGACGGCCTGGCCACGGGCGCCTCGCAGGACCTCACCCAGGAGGACAGCGAGCACCTCGCCGCCGTCGCCTCGGGCTTCCACAGCCTCGCCAAGGGCGTGGGACGCCACTTCGAGGCGGGCAGCGTCCGGCAGACGGTCGTCGAACTCGACGACGCCTTCCTCTTCGTCACGGCGGCCGGTGACGGCAGCTGCCTCGCCGTCCTGTCCGACGCGGACTCCGACGTCGGACAGGTCGCCTACGAGATGACCCTCCTCGTCAAGCGGGTCGGCGCCCACCTGGGCACCGCGCCGCGTACCGGACTGCCCTCGGGCGGGTAGTGGAGTGACATGAGCGCAGACGGTCAGGGAAGACACCACTGGTTCGACGACGAGGCCGGACCGGTCGTCCGTCCGTACGCCATGACCCGGGGCCGCACCTCCAGTGCGGGCCAGCACCGTCTCGACCTGATCGCGGTGGTGGTCGCGGAGGACCGGGCGGACGATCCCGAGGAGGACGCCTCGCTGTCGCCGGAGCACGTCGACATCGTCGGCCTGTGCCGGGACGAACCCCAGTCGGTCGCCGAACTCGCCGCCGGCCTCGATCTGCCGATCGGCGTCGTACGGGTGCTCATAGGGGACCTGGTGGACGCCGCCCTGGTGCACGTGAACCGGCCCGTACCCCCGGCCGAACTGCCGGACGAAAGCATTCTGCGCGACGTGATCAGCGGCCTCCGGGCCCTGTGAGCGCCGTGACCCCCACACCCCCTACCGCGGCCGACACCGCAGCAAGCTGGAGAAGAGACCGATGATCTTCGGGCGTTCCGAGCGTGGCAGGCCCCCGGTCGAACCCGTCACGCTGAAGATCCTCGTGGCCGGTGGTTTCGGCGTGGGCAAGACCACCCTCGTCGGCGCGGTCAGCGAGATCAGACCCTTACGCACCGAGGAACTGCTCACCGAGGCCGGGCGGCCGGTCGACGACCTCAGCGGCGTGGAGACCAAGCACACCACCACCGTGGCCATGGACTTCGGCCGCATCACGCTCCGCGAGGGCCTGACGCTGTACCTCTTCGGCACGCCCGGCCAGGAGCGGTTCTGGTTCATGTGGGACGAGCTGTCCGAGGGCGCGCTCGGCGCCGTGGTGCTCGCCGACACCCGCCGCCTGGAGGACTGCTTCGCCGCCATCGACTACTTCGAACGGCGTGCCATTCCGTTCGTCGTCGGCGTCAACTGCTTCGAGGGCTCCGCGCGGTACCCGGTCGAAACCGTCCGCAAGGCCCTCGACCTCGACGAGGACGTCCCGATGACGATGTGCGACGCCCGGGACCGGGAGTCGGTGAAGGAGGTCCTCGTCGGCGTCGTCCAGCACGCGATGGCCCACACGGCGGACCGCCGCGGGGCCGTCGCCACCTGAGAGACGTGAGGGACGGGGGAGGCCCTACCCCTCGTCCTCCTCCTCCCACCCGAAGCTCTTCTCCACGGCCCGGCGCCAGTTGCGGTACTCGCGGTCCCGCACCGACGCCTCCATCGCCGGCACCCACTCGGCGTCCTTCTGCCAGTGGGCCTTGAGTTCGTCCAGGTCGTTCCAGACGCCCGTGGCCAGCCCCGCCGCGTACGCCGCGCCCAGACACGTCGTCTCCGCGACCTTCGGCCGGATCACCGGCACTCCGAGTACGTCCGCCTGGTGCTGCATCAGCAGCCCGTTGCCGGTCATGCCGCCGTCGACCTTCAGGGCCGTGATCTGCACCCCGGAGTCCTGGAACATGGCGTCCACGACCTCGCGCGTCTGCCAGCTGGTCGCCTCCAGCACGGCGCGCGCGAGGTGCGCCTTCGTCACGTACCGGGTGAGCCCGGTGACGACCCCGCGCGCGTCGGAGCGCCAGTACGGGGCGAACAGACCGGAGAACGCGGGCACGATGTACGCCCCGCCGTTGTCCTCGACGCTCGCCGCCAGCGACTCGATCTCCTCGGCGCCGCGGATGATGCCGAGCTGGTCGCGGAACCACTGCACCAGCGCGCCCGTGATGGCGATGGACCCCTCCAGGCAGTAGACCGGCGCCTCGTCGCCGATCTTGTAGCCCATCGTCGTCAGCAGTCCGCTCTTGGACGGCACCGGCCGGTTCCCCGTGTTGAGCAGCAGGAAACTGCCCGTGCCGTACGTGTTCTTCGCCGTACCGACGTCGTAGCAGGCCTGCCCGAACACGGCCGCCTGCTGGTCGCCCAGCGCGGAGGCCACGGGCACCCCCGACAGCTGGCCGACGGCGGTGCCGTAGACCTCCGCGGACGACCGGATCTCCGGCAGCACCGCCTCGGGGACACCCATCGCGGAAAGAATGGCGGAATCCCACTGCAAGGACTCCAGGTCCATGAGCATGGTGCGGCCGGCGTTGGTCACGTCCGTGACGTGCCGGCCACCGTCCGTGCCACCGGTGAGGTTCCAGATCAGCCACGAGTCGACGGTGCCGAAGGCGATCTCGCCACGCTCGGCGCGGTCCCTGAGGCCGGGCACGTTCTCCAGCAGCCAGGCCGCCTTGGGCCCCGAGAAGTAACTCGCCAGCGGCAGCCCGGTCCGCTCGCGGAAACGGTCCTGCCCGTCCGCGCCGCCCAGCTGACGGCAGAGCGCGGACGTACGGGTGTCCTGCCACACGATCGCGTTGTGCACCGGTTTGCCGGTCGCCCGGTCCCACAGCACGGTCGTCTCACGCTGGTTGGTGATGCCGAGCGCGCTGAGATCACCGGCCCGCAGACCGGCCTTGGCGAGCGCACCGGCCACCACCGCCTGCACCTTGGACCAGATCTCGGTGGCGTCGTGCTCCACCCAGCCCGGCTTGGGGAAGATCTGGCGGTGTTCGCGCTGGTCGACGGCGACGATCGCGCCGTTCTGGTCGAAGATGATGCAGCGGCTCGACGTGGTGCCCTGGTCGATCGCGGCGACGTACTTCGCGGAGTGGTCCGTCATGGCTGTCCCTTGGGCTGGGGTCGTCGGAAGGCGAAAGGACCGCAGGAGGCGGAACGGCGGCTCAGAACGCCGCGTTGTACAGCAGTCCCGCGAGTGCCCCGCCGATCAGCGGGCCGGCGACCGGGATCCACGCGTAACCCCAGTCGGACGTGCCCTTGTTCGGGATCGGCAGGAAGGTGTGCACGATGCGCGGGCCGAGGTCGCGCGCCGGGTTGATCGCGTACCCGGTCGGCCCGCCGAGGGAGAGGCCGATGCCCACGACCAGCAGGGCGACGATCAGGACGAGGGTCCCCGACTCGCCGAGCCCCTCGGTCAGCCCGAAGGCGAGGATCGGCAGGACGAGCCCGATGGTCGCGATGATCTCGGTGAGCAGGTTGGCGACCGGGCTGCGGATCTCCGGGATCGTCGAGAAGATACCGAGCGTCGGAACCGGCTCGTCCGCCGTTCCCTCGGTGGTCCCGGTCTCCCGGACATTGGCCTGGAACTGCGCGAAGTACGCGAGATAGCAGAGCGCGGCGCCGATCAGGGCGCCGGCCATCTGCCCCAGCACGTAGACCCAGACCTTGTCCCACTTCCCGGTGTCGACCGCGATCCCGAGGGTGACGGCCGGGTTGAGATGGCCGCCGGACAGCGGAGCGGCGGTGTACGCCCCGGCCAGCACGCCGAAACCCCAGCCGAACGCGATCACCACCCACCCGGAGGCCCGCGCCTTGCTGTACCTCAGCGTGACCGCGGCGCAGACACCGGCGCCGAACAGGATGAGGATCGCCGTACCGATGACCTCGCCGACAAAAATGTCTCCGTTGCTCATGGTGGCTCCTAGACCCACGTGCGGGGTGCGTTCCCATGGCGGCGCAGCCGAGTGTCGACCGGCTCCCAGGGGCCGTCAAGGACGCCAACGGCAACGGTTGGAACCCCCGGATCGCATACGAACGCTTCCCCTGCGGAACCCCTCCCCGATACATGTAGGAGCCATGACACGACTGAGGCTTCCGTTCCGCACCCCGACGCCCGCACCGCGCCGACGCAAGGCCCCGGTACGCGGCCTCGTCACCGCCCTCGCCGCGCTGCTCGCCGCCACCGCCCTGCCCACCACCGCCACCGCACGCGCGCGTACCGAACCGGTGGCACCGGCGGACTTCGTCGCCCTGCGGACCGTCGCCCCGACGATCCTCGAAGACATCCGCTACGCCACCGCGCACAACTTCGTGGGCGAACGCGTCGACGGCTACCGGCAGCCCCTGTGCATCCTGACCCGCCCCGCCGCCGAGGCCCTCGCCACCGCCCAGAACCGGCTGCTGCGCCAGGGCTACACCCTCAAGGTGTACGACTGCTACCGCCCCCAGCGCGCCGTCGACCACTTCGTCCGCTGGGCCGAGGACCTCGACGACCAGGCGATGAAAACGGAGTTCTACCCGGCCGTCGACAAGACCCGGCTGTTCGCCGACGGTTACATCGCGGAGAAATCCGGCCACAGCCGCGGCTCCACCGTCGACCTCACCGTCGTGAAACTCCCGGCCCGCCCCACCCGCCCGTACCACCCGGGCCAGACCCTGGTGCCCTGCACCGCGCCGCAGGCCGAGCGCTTCCCCGACAACTCCGTCGACATGGGCACCGGCTACGACTGCTTCGACACCCTCTCCCACACCGCCGACCCCCGCGTCCAGGGCACCCAGCGCGCCAACCGGCTGCTGCTCAAGGACACCCTGGACAAGCTCGGCTTCGTCAACCTCGCCGAGGAGTGGTGGCACTACACCTTCGAACCCGAGAGCCACCCGGACACCTACTTCGACTTCCCGGTCTCCGCGCGGTCGCTCACCGGCCGCCACTGAGCACGTCCACGACCACCCGCACGGGACACCTCAGCCGGAAGACGCCCCTCCCACGATCGGCTACAGTCCGCCGCGTGTCCGAAACCCCCAGCACCGCGCCGGGCTCCCACTGTTCGAGCTGTGGGACGCCCTACGGAGCGGGCGTCTCCGGCTGGCCCCGCACCTGCCCCGCCTGCGGTACCACGGCCTACCGAAACCCGCTGCCGGTGGCGGTCGCCCTCCAGCCCGTCCACGACCCGCGCGGCACCGCCCTCGTCGTCATCACCCGCACCGTGACCCCCGCGCGCGGCGGCGTCGCCCTGCCCGGCGGCTACATCGACGACGGCGAGGACTGGCGGCACGCCGTGGTCCGCGAACTCGCCGAGGAGACCGGCATCGACGCCCCGAGCCGCGACGTACGCCTCGCGGACGCCCTGAGCGCACCCGACGGCCACCTCCTCCTCTTCGGCCTGCTGCCCGAACGGCCCGCCGAGGACCTCCCGCCGTCCACCCCCACCGAGGAGACCGACGGCTACCACCTCCTGCGCCGCCCGACGGAACTCGCGTTCCCCCTGCACACCGTCGCGGTCAAGGCATGGTTCGACGGCCGCTACGCCTGACCGGGCCCCCGCGCCGCCCACGGGCACGGGCCCGCCCGCTCACCCCTCCCCGGCCTCCGCCGCCAGCCCCCGCACCCTGACCCGGCAGCCCGGCTCCCGCGGGCCGTCACCGTCCTCCCGGTCCTCCCGCTCCACGACCACCCGCCGCCCCCGCAGACGCGCGGTGTACCGCTCGATCTCCGGCTCGTCCCAGCCGTCCCCCGCGTCCCACACGACCAGCCCACCCCCGGTCCGCCCCCGCGCGGGCGCCCACACCTCCAGCTCCGGCGCCCCGTCCGCACCGCGCACGGGAAGCACCGACCCCGCGCGGGCCAGCACCGGAATCCGCGACACGGGAGCATCGACGACCACCTGCCCCGGCCCCTCGTACGCCCGCTCCGTCACCGTGTCGTACCACCGCCCCGCCGGCAGCCGCACCACCCGCCGCTCCACCCCCGGCCCGAACACCGGCGCCACCAGCAGACAGTCCCCGAGCAGGAACGCGTCCTCACAGTCCCGCAACGCCCGGTCCTCCGGCGCCGACCACCACAGCGGCCGCGCATAGGGCGCCCCCGTCCGCCGCGCCAGGTGCGCCAGCGTCATGAAGTACGGCAGCAGCCGCTCCCGTTCGGCGAGCGCCACGCGCGCGTGCTCCAGCACCTCGTCCCCGAACTCCCACGGCTCCCCGCGCCCGGCCCGCGCACCCGCGTGCGTACCCGCGTGCGTACGGAACAGCGGCAGATACGCGCCGAGCTGGACCCACCGCAGATACAACTCAGGCGACGGACTCCCGCCGACGCCCCCCACGTCCGCCCCGGAGTACGGCACCCCGCACAGCCCAAGACCCAGCACCAGCGAGAGCGACGCCCGCAGCCCCGGCCAGCCCGTGGCCACGTCACCCGACCACGTACCGCCGTAGCGCTGCACACCGGCCCAGCCCGACCGCGAGAACACGAACGGCCGCTGCCCCGGCACCAGCCTCGACAGCCCCTCGTAGCCCGCCCGCGCCATGCACAACGCGTACACGTTGTGCGCCTCCCGGTGATCGCCGCCCCGCCCCTCCAGCGCGTGCCGCGCCGAACGCGGCAGCGTCGGCTCCCCGAACGCCGCCCACGACGTCGGCTCGTTCCCGTCGTGCCGGAACCCCGCGAACCCCTGCGCCAGCCGCTCCTCGTACAGCCCGCCCCACCACTCACGCACGCGCGCGTCCGTGAAATCGGGGAAGACCACGTCCCCCGGCCCCGCCACGCCCCGCACGACGTGGCCGGCGGCGTCCCGCACGAACACGTCACCGGCCGCACCGCTGTCGTACACCCGGTCCCCGGACGCCACCGCGACCGCCGGACCGACCGCCGACACCAGCCGGACACCGTCCCGGCGCAACTCCTCCGCCAACTGCGGCAGCTTCGGGAACCGCTCCTCGTCCACACCGAACACCCCCTCGCCCGCACGGTGGCCGACATCCAGGTGCAGCGCGTCCAGCGGCAGCTCCCGCTCCCGGTAACCGGCGACGACCCGCCGCACCTCCTGCTCGTCACCGAGACCCCACCGCGCGTGCTGGTGCCCGAGCGCCCACGCCGGCGGCAGCGCGGAAGCCCCGGTCAGCGCCGCCCAGGCCAGCAGCACGCGCGCGGGCGTCCCCACAGCCACCCAGCAGCGCAGCGGCCCCCCGTCCATCCGCAGCACACTCGTCCCCGGCCGGTCGTGCCCCGACCCGGCGCCCTCCGCGCCCTCCCGCAGCACCACCGTGCCGTCCCACGAACTGTCGTAGAACACCAGATGCGTCCCCGCGTCCCCCACCACCAACTGCACCGGCATCGTCAGGTACAGCGGATCGTCACCCGGACCGAACGCCCGCCCCGGATCGGTGTTCCACAACCGGTACCGCCCGTCCCGCAACCGGGGCCCCGACGCCCGCCCCCCGAGACCGAAGAACCGCGCGTCCGCCGCCACCTCCGAGCGCTGCATCCACCGCGCCCGCCCCCCGCCGTCCGGCTCCCACCACCGCGGCGGCAGATCCCGCCGCAGCGTCACCCCGCCCGGAGTCCGCACCTCGACCTCGCCCTGCCGCGACACGGCGACCGTCGCCCGCTCCGCCACCACCCGCCAGCCGCCGCCCTTGTCCGGCTCCAGAACCGCCCGCGGATCCGGCTCAGGACACCGCCCGGCCAACGCGTACGAGGGCTCGGGACCCGCCCCGTCCCAGCCCCAGAAGACCGCACCGTTCACCGCGACCACCACCCGCAGCTCCGAACGGTCGAACCGGATCACCCCGCCCCCGGGCCCCGGCTCCACCTCCCGCAGCACCCCCGGCACCCGCGCCCGCTCCACCCCGCGCGGCGGCAGCCCCACCGCGTCGGTACGCCGCCTGCGCCACGCCGCCCGCACGGTCCGCAACCCCTGCCCCGCCCCCACCGAACCGACCGCCTTCACCGAACGCACCAGGTCACGACCGTCCATGCTGCTCACCCTGCCACTGACCGCCCCACACCCGGGTGCCGTTCAACTTCCGTTCACCCGTGCCGAGAGCACATCCGCACGACCCGAACGGTGTGCGGCGCACCCTGGTGCAGAAGTCGATCACATGGCATCGTCCGTGTCAGCCGCGTACCGCCCCACACCCAGTCCACGCGCGCGGGACGCATCTGACGCGCACAGTCCGGGAGCCGCCCCATGACGACCGTGAACCCCCAGCCGCTCTGGCAGCCCGACCGGCAGCGCGTCGCCGCCGCCCGGATCACCGCGTTCCAGACCTGGGCGGCCGCACACCACGGCGCCCCCGCCGACGGCGGCTACCCCGCCCTGCACCGCTGGTCCGTCGAGCACCTCGACACCTTCTGGCAGGCCGTCACCGAGTGGTTCGACGTCCGCTTCACCACCCCCCACGCGCGCGTACTGGGCGACCGCACCATGCCCGGCGCCCAGTGGTTCCCCGGAGCCACCCTCAACTACGCCGAACACGCCCTGCGCGCGGCGCCCGACCGCGCCGACGAACCGGCCCTCCTGTACGTCGACGAGACCCACGAACCACAGCCCGTCACCTGGACCGAGCTGCGCCGCCAGGTCGGCTCCCTGGCCGCCGAACTCCGCACCCTCGGCGTACGCCCCGGCGACCGCGTCAGCGGCTACCTCCCCAACATCCCCCAGGCCGTCGTCGCCCTCCTCGCCACCGCGGCCGTCGGCGGTGTCTGGACCTCCTGCGCCCCCGACTTCGGCGCCCGCAGCGTCCTGGACCGCTTCCAGCAGGTCGAACCAGTCGTCCTTTTCACCGTCGACGGCTACCGCTACGGCGGCAAGCAGCACGACCGCCGCGACACCGTGGCCGAACTCCGCCGCGAGCTGCCCTCCCTCCGCGCGGTGGTCCACATCCCCCTGCTCGGCACCGAGGCCCCCGACGGCACCCTCGACTGGTCCGCCCTCACCTCGGCCGACACGGAGCCGGTCTTCGAGCCGGTGCCCTTCGACCACCCCCTGTGGGTGCTCTACTCCTCCGGCACCACCGGCCTGCCCAAGGCCATCGTCCAGTCCCAGGGCGGCATCCTCGTCGAGCACCTCAAACAGCTCGGCCTGCACTGCGACCTCGGCCCCGAGGACCGCTTCTTCTGGTACACCTCCACCGGCTGGATGATGTGGAACTTCCTCGTCTCCGGCCTCCTCACCGGCACCACGATCGTCCTCTACGACGGCAGCCCCGGGTACCCGGACACCGGCGCCCAGTGGACGATCGCCGAACGCACCGGCGCCACCCTCTTCGGCACCTCCGCCGCCTACGTCATGGCCTGCCGCAAGGCCGGCGTGCACCCCGCGCGCGACCACGACCTCGCCGCGATGCAGTGCGTCGCCACCACCGGCTCCCCGCTCCCGCCCGACGGCTTCCGCTGGCTGCACGACGAGTTCGCCGACGCCGGCCACGACCTGTGGATCGCCTCCGTCAGCGGCGGCACCGACGTCTGCTCCTGCTTCGCCGGAGCCGTCCCCACCCTCCCCGTCCACATCGGCGAACTCCAGGCCCCCGGCCTCGGCACCGACCTCCAGGCGTGGGACCCGGACGGCAACCCCCTCGTCGACGAGGTCGGCGAACTCGTCGTCACCAACCCCATGCCGTCCATGCCGATCCGCTTCTGGAACGACCCCGACGGCAGCCGCTACCGCGACAGCTACTTCGCCACCTACCCCGGCGTCTGGCGCCACGGCGACTGGATCACCCTCACCCCGCGCGGCTCCGTAGTCATCCACGGCCGCTCCGACTCCACCCTCAACCGGCAGGGCGTCCGCATGGGCTCCGCCGACATCTACGAAGCCGTCGAACGCCTCCCCGAGATCAAGGAATCCCTCGTCATCGGCGTCGAACAACCCGACGGCGGCTACTGGATGCCCCTCTTCGTCCACCTGGCACCGGGCGCCACCCTCGACGAAGTACTCCTCACCCGCATCAAACGCACCATCCGCGAACAGCTCTCCCCGCGCCACGTCCCCGACGAGGTCATCGAGGTCCCCGGCATCCCCCACACCCTCACCGGCAAGCGCATCGAGGTCCCCGTCAAACGCATCCTCCAGGGCACCCCCCTGGAAAAAGCCGCCAACCCCGGCTCCATCGACGACCTCGACCTCCTCCGCTTCTACGAGGACCTCGCCCGCAAGCGCTCCTGACCCACCCCGTTGTCAGACCCCCCGGTTACTGTGAGTGAGCATCGAAAGACTGCGCACAGGGGGACCCATGCCACAGACCGACCGCACCGTCCGACGCGTCCTGCGCCGCGAGATCGCCGGCACCATCGGCCTGCTCACCGACGAACACGACTTCGGCGCCATGCGCCGCTACCGCACCTTCGCCTTCCACGACCACCCCGCCTACCTGCGCCACGTCGAAGCGGTCCTGCGCACCCGCGCCGCACAGGGCGCCCACACCACGATCGCCCTCTTCGACCCCGAGGAGTACGCCGCCTACTGCCAGGAAGCCGGACTCGACCCGGACATCCCCTCCAGCCGCACCCGCTTCACCGCCGAACTCGCCGCGGGCGGCGTCACCGTCCCCTACGAGGGCCAGCCCCTGACCGAGGTCCTGCCCACCCTCGTCGACGAAGCTGTCCGACAGGCCACCTGGGAGTACGCCGCCACCCTCCTGGCCCGCCTCGGCCCCTGCGCCTCCTGCGGCCACGACCTCGGCCGCGCCGCCTTCCACCGCGCGTCGGCCCTCATCACCCGCATCCTGGACACCGCCCCCACCGGCCACCGCCACCTCGTGTGCAGCGTCTCGACCACACCCGAGCCCCTCCTCTCCGTCCTCCACGCGGACGACGACCCGGACGGCACCCCGCACCTCGACGAGAGTGAACTCCTGGAATTCACCAGCGTCCTCGCCCTGGGCCTCGCCACCCACAGCCCCGGCGGCCTCGTCATCCGCACCAGCGCCCCCACCACCCCCGACCGCGTCTACGGCTGGCGCCTGCACGGCTACGACCTCGTCCCCCTCACCGCCGGAGAGGTCTTCGACGCCTACTGCACCGACGCCCAGTCCGGCGACCTCATCTCCCCGGAGTCCAACGTCGACTACCGCGACCCACCCGACCTCGGCGACGAGGACACCACCCCCGGACACCGCCACTGAAACGCCGAGGGGCGCCCCACCTCACGGTGGAACGCCCCTCGGCACAGCGGGAACGGCCCGTCACTCCCCGGACAGCACCGCCTGCGCCGCCGCACGCGCCTCCTCGGCACTGTCCGCCGCCCGAGCGGCGGCGGCGGCGCGCTCGCACTGCGCCAGCGTGAACTTCGCCAGCATCGACCGCACATACGGAATCGACGCCGCACCCATGGAGAGCGAGGTGACCCCGAGACCGGTCAGCACACACGCGAGCAGCGGATCGGACGCCGCCTCACCGCAGACACCACAGCTCTTGCCCTCGGCCGCGGCCGCCTCGGCGGACAGCGCCACCAGGTCGAGCAGCGCGGGCTGCCAAGGGTCCTGCAACCGGGATACCGCACCCACCTGCCGGTCCGCGGCGAAGGTGTACTGCGCCAGGTCGTTCGTCCCCAGCGACAGGAACTCGACCTCCTGGAGCACCGCGCGGGCCCGCAGCGCCGCCGACGGGATCTCCACCATCGCGCCGGACTTCGCCCGCAGCCCGACCGCCCGGCACGCGTCCGCGAACGCCTTGGCGTCGGACCGGTCCGCGACCATCGGAGCCATGACCTCCAGATGGACCGGCAGCCCCTCGGCCGCCTTCGCCAGCGCCGTCAGCTGGGTGCGCAGCACCTCGGGATGGTCGAGCAGGGTCCGCAGCCCGCGCACGCCCAGCGCCGGGTTCGGCTCGTCGGCGGGGGTGAGGAACGCGAGCGGTTTGTCCGCGCCCGCGTCCAGCACCCGCACCACGACCCGGCCCTCGGGAAACGCCTCCAGCACCTGCCGGTAGGCCGCGACCTGCTTCTCCTCGGACGGCGCGTTCTCGTCGTCGTCGAGGAAGAGAAACTCCGTACGGAAAAGACCCACACCTTCCGCGCCGGCCTCGACAGCGGCAGCCACGTCCGCGGGCCCGCCGATGTTGGCCAGCAGCGGCACCTGGTGCCCGTCGGAGGTCGCGCCGGGACCCGTCGACGCGGCCAGCGCGGCCTTGCGCCCGGCGGCCTGCGCCTCCAGCCGCGCCCGTTCCTCGGCACTCGGCTCGACGAAGATCTCACCGCTGCTGCCGTCCACCGCGACCACGGTGCCCTCGGCCAGCTCACCGGCGCCCGGCAGCGCCACCACGGCGGGCACCCCCAGCGCCCGCGCCAGGATGGCGCTGTGACTGGTCGGCCCGCCCTCCTCGGTCACGAAGCCGAGGACGAGAGCGGGATCCAGCAGCGCCGTGTCGGCAGGCGCCAGATCCCGCGCGATCAGCACATACGGGGAGTCGCTGTCCGGCACTCCCGGCATCGGGACCCCGAGCAGCCGCGCGACGATACGGTTCCGCACGTCGTCGAGGTCGGCGACCCGCCCGGCGAGGTACTCACCGGCACTGGCCAGCAGCGCGCGGTACGCGGCGAAGGCGTCGTACACAGCGCGCTCGGCGCTGCTGCCGACGGCGACGCGCCGCTCCACGTCCGCCATCAGCTCGGGGTCCTGCGCCATCATGGCCTGCGCTTCGAGAACCGCCTGCGCCTCACCGCCGGCCAGGTTGCCGCGCGCCATCAGATCGGCGGCCACCGCCTCGACGGCCTTGCGGGCCCGCCCCTGCTCACGCTCGGCGTCCTCGGCCGGGATCTGCTTGGCCGGCGGCTCCAGCACCGCCGTGCCCATGTGCCGTACCTCGCCGATCGCCACGCCGTGACTGACGCCGACGCCTCGCAGCGTTGTCTCCATCTCACCCGTCTCCGATAGCGCGGCGGACTCCGCCGCCGCGGTGTTCATCCTCCCGGCGTCCGTCGTTCCGACGGCACCGGTCCCTCCCGCGAGAGAAGCGGCCACCGGCAGTCACTGCCAGAGGAAGAGCTCCTCGCCGACCGCGACCTCGCCGTCCTCACGGAGCCCCGAGAGGGATTCGGCCGTGGCCTCCAGCGCCACCACCGGGCAGACCGGCGACTTCCCGGCGGCCTCGACGGCCGACGGGTCCCAGCGCACGACCGCCTGGCCGAGCGTCACGGTGTCGCCCTTGTTCACGAGCAGTTCGAAGCCCTCACCGTTGAGCTGCACCGTGTCGATGCCGAGGTGGGTGAGGACCCCGTGCCCGCTCTCGTCGACCACGACGAACGCGTGCGGATGCAGGGAGACGATCACTCCGGCCACGGGTGCCACCGCCTCCGACGGCTCGCGCACGGGGTCGATCGCGGTACCCGGGCCGACCATGGCCCCGGAGAAGACCGGGTCGGGCACGGCGGCCAGTCCGATGGCGCGTCCTGCCATCGGCGACGTCACGGTGGTCATGGGAAGCCTCCCGGGAGTGGGGATGGAGTGGGCCGTCACCGGCTGTCCCGGACGGCACGTCGAGCAGCAGGGTATGTCATAGGAAGTACCGGTTCCGCATGAGTGCTCCCGGTAAGAGGTCTAGACCACACTGGTCATCGATTTGCACCCGTTCCACGGGCCCGTGTACTGTCGTTACTCCTGCTCGGGGATGAGCGGTGCGAACAAGCGCCCTCGACCGGCAGGATCCAACACTTCAGATCCTAACTTCGGATCCTCTTCTGCATGCCCGCAGGAGGGTGGTCAGAGGGGCCGGAAAACCCTGATAGTGTTGGAAACACCGAAGGGAAGCGCCCGGAGGAAAGCCTGAGAGAGTCTCTCGGGTAAGTACAAAGGAAGCGTCCGTTCCTTGAGAACTCAACAGCGTGCCAAAAGTCAACGCCAGATATGTTGATACCCCGTCCATCGCATCTGTGATGGTCGAGGTTCCTTTGAAGAAACACAGCGAGGACGCTGTGAACGACCGGATCATTCCTCCGGTTGTTCCGCTCTCGTGGTGTCACCGGATTACCGGTTCACATTCACGGAGAGTTTGATCCTGGCTCAGGACGAACGCTGGCGGCGTGCTTAACACATGCAAGTCGAACGATGAACCACTTCGGTGGGGATTAGTGGCGAACGGGTGA